>DATMRN010000224.1:0-3246 GCA_035566275.1 Solirubrobacterales bacterium
ACGACGACTCAGTCTAGACCGCGAGCCCACGCCGTCAAAGCCTCGACCTGGACCTCCTCGAGGCCCAGGTGGGCCTCGGTGGGGACAAGGAGGGTCGGCTCGTCGCGCTCCCGCGCCCACTCATAGCAGCTCTCGTCGAAGTTGTCGTCGACCCAGGCCAGCGGACGGCCCCTTCCGTACTCGTCGATCGGCCCCAGCTTCCAGTGCGCCGAGCCGAAGCGGGCGGCGCCGTCGAAGGTCAGGTGCGGCAGCTCGGGCAGGCCGAGCAGGTTGGGCAGGTAGTCGTTCGCCCGGTCCTCCCAGCCGGTCGCCCAGATCAGCTCGTAGTGCTCGGCCAGTCGCGACAACCGCTCCCCGGCGAGGAGCGAGATGCAGTGGACCATGCCGTCGATCAGCTCGAACCTGGCCTCCGCCCGGTCGGGAGGCTCGTCGAACCCGAAGAGACTGATGACTCCGTCGACGTCGACCGCGAGGATCGGACGCTTCATCGAACCAGGCTAGCTACCAGCGGTAATGAGCGAAGGCCTTATTTGCCTGCGCCATTCGGTAGATGTCGTCCTTCCGCTTCCAGGCGCTGCCCTGCTGCTGGTTCGCGTCGAGGATCTCGTTGGCGAGGCGGTCGGCCATCGAGTACTCGCGGCGCTGGCGGGCGAAGCTGACCAGCCAGCGAACCGCCAGGGTGCGGGCGCGGCGGGCGGGGACCTCGACCGGCACCTGGTAGGTGGCGCCGCCGACCCGGCGGGAGCGGACCTCGAGCACCGGGGTGAGCTGTTTGATCGCCGCCTCCAGCGTCTCCACCGGGTCCTCGCCGCTGCGCTCGCCGACGATCGCGAGGCTGTCGTAGACGATCCGCTCGGCGAGGGACTTCTTGCCGTCGCTCATCACTTTGTTGATCAGCTGCTGGACGAGCCGGTTGCGATGGCGGGCATCGGGCTCGACCGGGCGGATCTGAGCTGCGGAGCGGCGCGGCACTAGGAGGCCTTGACGCCGTAGCGGGAACGGGCCTGCTTGCGGTCGGAGACCCCGGCGGCGTCGAGCGTGCCGCGCACGACCTTGTAGCGTACGCCCGGCAGATCCTTGACACGGCCGCCGCGGACGAGGACGACCGAGTGCTCCTGAAGGTTGTGTCCCTCGCCGGGGATGTAGGTGGTGACCTCCATCCCGTTGGTCAGCCGCACACGGGCGATCTTGCGCAGGGCGGAGTTCGGCTTCTTCGGCGTTACGGTCGCGACGCGGGTGCAGACGCCGCGTCGTTGCGGGGCCGAGACCCTCTTCTTGCGGCCCTGGCCCGACTTGAGGCCCGGCGTCGTGGTCTTCTTCTTAGGGCGTTTGCGACCCTTGCGAACGAGTTGATTCGTATTCGGCACGGCCGCGCATAGTAGAGCAGTCCGCCGAGGACCAGTCCCGCGGCCGCCGCCAGCTCGGCGTAGAAGCCGTCCTCGAGCACCGCGGTCGCCCCCGCGAAGCGCGACGTCGCGGCCCCCGCGTCGAGCCCGGCCGGCAGGTCGACCAGCAAGATCACCGCGAGGCAGAGCAGACCGAGGGCGATGACGACCGGGCCGAGCCGACGCCGCCTGGGCTGGATCGCGAGGACGCCCACCACGGCGGCGAGCAGGGCGAGCGGGACCAGCAGGTAGGAGTGCGCCTGCCCGGCCGTCTCGGCGCCGACTGTGGGAGGAGCCGCGACCGCCGGCAGGCCGGCGTAGCCGGGCCGGCCGATTTCGACGCTGCGGTAGTCGACGAACTGGGAGACGACGAGGCAGACGGCCGAGGCGACGATGACGGCGCAGATCGCCCGTCGCGGCGTCACCACGGCGCTGGCTCGCGTCGCCGTCCGGCCGAGGACCGCGCCCAGCGCGCGCAGCCGCCGTTCAATCCGGGAGAGGCCGCGGAAGAGCATCGCCGCCGGGGGGCGAACGAGCCTGCCCGCCCGAGCCGTCCAGCGGGCGGCGACCGCGCGACCGGGCCGCGCCCAGCGCGCGAGCGCCGGCCGCGCTCGCCGCGCCCATCGATCGGCGGTGCGACCGAGCCGTCGGCTCCACTTCAGGACCGAGGCCCCCGACCTGGCGATGCGCCGCCGCGCCGCTGCTACTATTCCGCGTCGCTCAGGCTGTCTCTTCGCAGCAGGTTTCGCCGGGCCCGCGAGGGCCTTTTTCATGCGCCTATCCCGGCTCTCGCCGGACCGTTTTCGTTTCAACCGTCCCCGCTTCACGACAACCCTTACCTTAAGACCATGCCACGCAGCTTCCCACTGGAGAAAACGCGCAACATCGGGATCATGGCGCACATCGACGCCGGCAAGACGACGACGACCGAGCGCATCCTCTACTACACCGGCCGCACCCACAAGATGGGCGAGGTCCACGAGGGCGCCGCGGTGATGGACTGGATGGAGCAGGAGCAGGAGCGCGGGATCACGATCACCTCCGCGGCGACCGCCTGCGAGTGGAAGTCCCACCGGATCAACATCATCGACACGCCCGGCCACGTCGACTTCACGGTCGAGGTCGAGCGCAGCCTGCGTGTCCTCGACGGCGCGATCGCGGTCTTCGACGCCGTCGCCGGGGTCGAGCCGCAGTCCGAGACGGTTTGGCGACAGGCCGACAAGTACAAGGTGCCGCGCTTCGCCTACATCAACAAGATGGACCGCACAGGCGCCGACTTCTTCAACGCGGTGGAGACGATGAAGGACCGGCTCGGCGCCAACCCGCTGCCGATCCAGCTGCCGATCGGCCAGGAGGCCGGTTTCGTCGGCGTCGTCGACCTGGTGGAGATGAAAGCGCTGGTCTGGAAGGACGAGCTCGGCACCGAGTTCGAGACCGGGGAGATCCCCGCGGATATGGTCGACCAGGCCGAGCGGTACCGCACCGAGCTGATCGAGGCCTGCGCCGACTACGACGACGAGCTGATGGAGGCCTACCTGGCCGAGGAGGAGATCCCCCACGAGCGGATCGCCTCCTCGCTGCACCGGGCCTGCCTCGACACCAAGGTGACGCCGGTGCTCTGCGGCTCCTCGTTCAAGAACAAGGGCGTGCAGCCGCTGCTCGACGCGATCGTCGAGCTGCTGCCCTCGCCGCTGGAGGTGCCGCCGGTGACCGGGCTGGAACCGGCGCCGAAGGGCGGGGGGGAGCCGGTCAGGGGTGAACGCCCCGCCGACGACAGCGCCCCCTTCGCCGCGCTCGCCTTCAAGGTGATGACCGACCCCTACGTCGGCAAGCTGACCTACTTCCGCGTCTACTCCGGGCG
>DATMRN010000225.1:0-2225 GCA_035566275.1 Solirubrobacterales bacterium
CTGAAGGAGGTTCTCCTCAGGGAGATCGCGGCCGCCGATCTCGGTGCCCAGGACACCTCCGAGGTCGGCACCGTCCTCGAGGTGCGCGACGGGGTCGCCCGCATCTACGGCCTCATGTCCGCGGAAGCGGGCGAGATGCTCGAGTTCACCGCGCAGGAGACCGGCGAGCTGGTGACGGGCTTGGTGCTCAATCTGGAGGAAGACAACGTCGGCGCGGCGATCATGGGCGACTACCTCAAGCTGAAGGAGGGCGACGAGGTCCGCCGCACCGGCCGGCTGCTTGAGGTGCCGGTCGGGCCCGCCATGCTCGGCCGAGTAGTGGACGCGCTGGGCCGTCCGGTGGACGGGCGCGGCCCGATCCAGACGACGATGACGCGCCCGGTGGAGATGATCGCGCCGGGTATCATCGTGCGGCAGCCGGTGAAGGAGCCGCTCCAGACCGGTATCAAAGCCATCGACTCGATGATTCCGATCGGTCGCGGCCAACGCGAGCTGATCATCGGCGATCGCGGCACTGGCAAGACCGCCATCGCGATCGACACGATCATCAATCAGAAGGGCCAGGGCGTGGTCTGCGTCTACGTCGCCATCGGCCAGAAGCGCTCCACGGTCGCCACGGTGGTGGAGAAGCTGAAGGAAGCCGGTGCGATGGACTACTCCATCGTCGTCATCTCCTCCGCGTCCGAGCCGGCGCCGCTCCAGTATATCGCGCCCTATTCCGGTTGCACCATCGCCGAGTACTTCATGTACGAGGAGGGCAAGGCCACCCTCTGCGTGTACGACGATCTGTCGAAGCAAGCGGCGGCCTACCGCCAGCTCTCGCTCATCCTCCGTCGTCCGCCGGGCCGCGAGGCCTATCCGGGCGACGTGTTCTATCTGCACAGCCGCCTGCTCGAGCGGGCCGCGAAGATCTCCGATGATCTGGAGGTGGTGAAGTTCGACCCCCGCATTCACAAGCCGGGCGGGTCGCTCACCGCGCTCCCGATCATCGAGACCCAGGCGGGCGACGTCTCCGCCTACATCCCGACCAACGTCATCTCGATCACGGACGGGCAGATCTTCCTGACGACCGACCTTTTCTTCTCCAACGTCCGCCCCGCGGTCGATGCCGGCATCAGCGTGAGCCGCGTGGGCGGCAACGCGCAGATCAAGGCGATGAAGCAGGTGGCGGGGCCCCTTCGGCTCTCGCTGGCGCAGTTCCGCGAGCTGGAGGCCTTTGCCCAGTTCGGCTCCGACCTCGATGCCGCCACCCAGAAGCAGCTGGCCCGCGGCGCCCGGCTGGTCGAGGTGCTCAAGCAGCCGCAGTACCAGCCCGTGCCGGTCGAGAAGCAGGTGGCGATCATCTACGCCGTGACCAACGGGTACCTCGACGACGTGCAGGTGCCGCACATCCGCCAGTGGGAGCGGGAGTTCATTTCCTACCTGGAGGCCAAGTCGCCCAAGGTGCTCGAGGCCATCCGCACCAAGAAGACGCTGGACGACGACACTACCCAGGGGCTCAAGACGGCGATCACGACGTTCAAGTCCCTCTTCTCCCCGGCCGACTGATGGCGAAGGGTGGCAAGCTTCGGGGGCGCATTCGCTCGGTCCGGAACACCCGCAAGATCACCCGGACGATGGAGCTGGTGTCCACCTCCAAGCTGAAGCGCGCGCAGGACCGGGTGCTCGCCGCGCGGCCGTACGCGGAAGCGCTTCGCGACACCATCGCGGACCTCGTGACGCCGGAGTTGGCGGACAGCTTTCCGCTGCTCCGTACCCAGCGGCCCATCAAGCAGGGCGGCCCCAAGCGCGCGGCCGTCGTCCTGCTCACCTCCAACCGCGGCCTCTGCGGGGCGTTCAACGCCAACCTGATCAAGGAAGCGCGCCGACGCATCGAGGCGCTCGAGGCCGAGGGCTACACCGTCGATCTGCATGCCATTGGAAAGAAGGGCGCGGGCTTCTTCAAGTACCTTGGGCGCCCACTTGCGGCCGACCGCCAGGACATCGGCGACAAGCCCACTCTCGATCACGCCGCGCAGATCGCCAGCCCGCTCATTGCGGCGTATGAGGCGGGCGAGCTGGCCAGCGTGGATCTGGTGCAGGCCCGCTTTCTCAGCGCGCTCTCCACGCCGCCCGCGACCATTCGCATCTTGCCGGTCGAGGCGGAGAAAAAGTCGGGCGCCAAGGGGCCGGTCGCCGACTACATCCTGGCACCGAGCGCCGAAGCGATCCTGGAGCAGCTGTTG
>DATMRN010000226.1:0-6145 GCA_035566275.1 Solirubrobacterales bacterium
GGATTCTGGACCGCAACACAGGCGAGCTGATCCGCCGACTCACCCTCGATCCCAGCCGCGACTACCAGCCGATTGGAGGAGGCTGAGATGTCTACGATGTCCCGCGACATCTGTCTCCGATGTCCTGAGACATCACAACAGCGGAGGGGGTGGGATTCGAACCCACGAGCCGCCTTGCGACGGCCAACGGTTTTCGAGACCGCCCCGTTCAACCACTCCGGCACCCCTCCGGGACTCGGTCCTGGGGGCGGATTCTACGGTCGGGGGCGCCGGCGCGGCAGCGGGCGGCTTCCCAGGGCTCAAGGGACGGGTGCGGCGCGTCGATCAAGGCGGGGTGCAGCGGAGCGAGCAGACTCGAGTCGGGCGGTTCTTCGACAGCCACCCGCGGCTACTGCGGACGCTCGCAGTGGTGGCGCTGGTCTGGGGTGTCGGCTACCTGACCTGGCGGATCGGCTGGAGCGGGCAGGGCGCCAGCCCGGTCGCCTTCGCGATGCTGCTGGTGACCGAGCTGTACGGGCTCTGGGCGCTGGGCACGCTGGCCTGGTTCTCCTGGTCGCGCCCGGCGGCGGTGCGCCCCTCCCCCACCCCCGGCCGCAGGGTCGACGTCTACGTCTGCACCTACGACGAGCCGGTCGAGGTGGTGCTGGCGACGCTGGCCGGCTGCCGCGCCCTCACCTACCCGCACACCACTTGGCTGCTGGACGACGGACGGCGGCCGGAGATGGAGGAGCTGGCCGAGCTGGCAGGCGCCCGCTACATGACCCGGCCCGACAACTCCCACGCCAAGGCGGGCAACATCAACGCGGCGCTGCCCCGCACCGACGGCGAGCTGGTGCTGATGCTCGACGCCGACCACGTGCCGATGCCCGACGCGCTCGACGCGATGGTCGGCTACTTCGACGAGGGGCGGATGGGGCTGGTCCAGAGCCCGCACGACTTCTTCAACCACGACTCGGTCCAGCACTACGTGGTCGGGCGACATGAGCAGTCGCTCTTCTACCGCGTGGTCTGCCCGGGGAAGGACCGCCACGGCGGCGCCTACTGGTGCGGCTCGGCGGCGCTGATCCGCCGCGAGGCGCTGCTTCAGATCGGCGGCGTCGCCACCGAGACGATTGCCGAGGACTTCCACACGACGATCCGCCTGCTGCGCAACGGCTGGGAGAGCCGCTACCACGACGAGGTGCTGGTGCAGGGGCTGGCGCCGCACGACCTCGACGGCTACCTGCTGCAGCGCGACCGCTGGGCGCGCGGCAACCTCGCCGTCTTCACCCTGTCGGAGTCGCCGCTGCGGGCGCGGGAGCTGCGGCCACTGCAGCGCCTCTCCTACTTCGCCAGCCTCGCCGCCTACCTGGCGCCGCCGATGCGGCTGCTGCTGCTTCTGACCCTGGGGCTGGTGCTGTGGACCGGGGAGCTGCCGATGAAGATCAGCGTGGTGGCGCTGGCGGCGCTGTGGCTGCCCTCGGTGACGCTGAACCTGTGCTCCGGGGCGGCGCTGGCGCGCGGCTACATGCGGATCGGCGAGACCGCGCACTACGAGCTGCTGACGATGGAGATCTACACGCGGGCGCTGCGTTGCGCGGTGCTGCCGGGTCACACCGCCTTCAAGGTGACGCCGAAGCAGGGCGACGGCGGCGGTGGGTTCGACGCGGTGCGCAGGCTGCACCTGGTGCTGGCGTGCGCGGTGCTGGTCGCGGGCGGGACCGCGCTGCGGCTGCTCGACCTGGCGGGGGTGGGAACGCTGCCCGACCTGCCGGGCGTGGCCGCGGTGATCGTGCCGGCGCTGGGCTTGATCGAGCTGCGCCGCATCGGACGCACGCTGCTGGTGGTCGGGCGGCGGCGCCAGCGGCGGCTCGTCTACCGCTTCGAGGGCGACGCCCCCGCCAACTGCTTCTCCCCCGAGGGTCACGTCGGCGGCCGCCTGGTCGACGCCAGCGCCGCGGGCGTCGGCCTGGTGATGGCCGCGCCGCTGGAGATCGGCTCGCGGCCGGCGGTGCTGCTGGAGCTGCACGACTCGGCCGGGGAGACCCACGACGTCGCCGCCCAGGTGGAGGTGCGATCCTGCCGCGAGGTCGACGGGCGCTGGCTGATCGGCGCCACGATCTCCGAAATCGACCCCGCCTCCCGGATGCGCCTGATGGAGTGGTGTTACGTGGTCTGCAGCCACGAGCGCTTGCGCGGCCACCGCCCAGCAACGGTCCCCGCGCCGGAGGCCGAGTCGATAGTCGTCCCGATCGACGTTCCGCTGAGACAAGCCGCGGCCGCCTGAGAATCGGGCCAAGCTAGGCTTTCGATCACCCCTGGAGAGGTGTCCGAGTGGCTTAAGGAGCGCGACTGGAAATCGCGTGGGCGGGGTTAACCCGCCTCGTGGGTTCGAATCCCACCCTCTCCGTTCAGCGGCGCGTTTGGAAGAAATCGCGGAGCAGGGTGGCGCACTCTTCTTCCATGACGCCACCGGTCACCTGGGGGCGGTGGTTTAGGGCGGGCTCGGTGAGGATGTCGAGGACGCCGCCGGCTGCGCCGGCCTTTGGGTCGGGGGCGCCGAAGACGACCTCGGGGATGCGGGCGAGGACAATCGCCCCGGCGCACATCGCGCAGGGCTCGAGGGTTACGTGGAGGGTCGTGCCCGGCAGGCGCCAGCCGCCCAGCGCCTCGGCGGCGGCGCGGATCGCGAGGATCTCGGCGTGGGCGGTGGGATCGCAGCGCAGCTCGCGCTCGTTGCCGGCGGCGGCCAGCGGCTCGCCGTCACGGGAGATGACGGCCCCGATCGGCACGTCGCCGTGGCGCTCGGCCCGGCGCGCCTGCTCGATCGCCAGGCTCATCAGCCGCTCGTGCTCGGGTGTGAAAACACCGATCTCCATCTATCGGGGAGTATGTGCGACTACAACTTCGCCCGCGGGCCGGTGTTAGGGGAGTGCTCGTTCGGATGCAGGGGTTTCAGCGAGCTTCGACACGCAGATGAGACAACTCCTCCCGACCCTCGCAGTAGCGACCCTGCTAGCTGCCCCTCTCGCCGCCGCGTCGCCCGACGGGCCCGCCCCCGCGAGGGCGGCGACGGGAACCGGGGGCGGCGGCACGGCGACGACCAGGATCGCGCCCGCCGCGCCGGCGCTGGGGTTCGCCCCCGGCCGGGTGGTCGTCAAGTTCAAGGGCCAGCGCTCCGGGCGGGCGGTCGGGCTGCCGCCGCGGATCGGCGTGCGGGAGGCGGCGACGGCGTTGCGCAGGAGCCCCCGCGTCGCCTACGCCGAGCCGGACTACATCGCCACCGCCTCGACTTTCCTGCCCAACGACACCGGCACCGTCCCGGCGACTCCCGGCCTCGCAGGGGGCTGGATGCAGCGGCAGTGGAACTTCCTGCCCTGGCAGCCGGGCACGCTCGGCACTCCCACCTCCCCGGGCGGGATCGACGCGGTGGGCGCCTGGCGCAACCTGATCGCCGCGGGGCGCCCGGGCGCCAAGGGCGTCACCGTCGCCGTCCTCGACACCGGCATCGCCTACCGCAACCTGGGCAAGCGACCGGAAGGAGGCGGGGCCCGCTTCCGGCGCAGCCCCGACTTCTCTGCGAAGCAGTTCGTCCCCGGCTACAACTTCGTCGAAAACAACCCGCGCCCGGTCGACACCAACGGCCACGGCACCCACGTCGCCGGGACGATCGCGGAGGAGACCAACAACGGCGTCGGGCTGACCGGGCTCGCCTACAAGGCGAAGCTGATGCCGGTGCAGGTGCTGAACTCGCACGGGCGGGGGCAGGCGAGCGAGATCGCCAAGGGAATCCGCTTCGCCACCCAGCACGGCGCGCAGGTGATCAACATGAGCTTCAACTTCGGCTGCGGCAAGAAGGTGCCGGACGTGGACGAAGCGCTGCGGCTGGCCGCCAAGAAGGGGATCGTGCTGGTCGCCTCGGTGGGCAACGTCGGCTCGGAGACCTGCATCTCGCCGCCCGCCACGGAGGGGCACGTGATCGGGGTCGGCGGCGCCACCCAGGGGGGCTGCCTGGGCAGCTACTCGCTGGCGGGGGAAGGCGTCGACGTGTTGGCGCCGGGGGGCGGAGCGCCGATCGCCGGGTGCCCGTCGATCCTCTCCTCGCCGATCTACCAGGTCACGCTGAAAAGCCGCGGCAGCCCGATCTTCGGGACGCCGGGCGACTACATCGGCACCTCGATGGCGGCGGCGCACGTCTCCGGCGTGGCGGCGATGACGATCGCCAGCGGCGTGCTGGGGAAGGTGTCGCCGCGGTCGCTGAACAGCCTGGTGACGCGGCGGCTGAAGGACACGGCGCGCAGCCTCGGCTTGCTAACGACGCAGCAGGGCGCCGGGCTAATCGACGCCGCCAAAGCGACGGAACTAGGCCCTTAGGTGGTGCGGACGATGATCACGCTGCAGGGAGCGTGATGGGAGACGTTGTTGGGGACGCTGCCGAGGAGGAAGCGGCGGGCGCCGGTCATCCCCTTGTTGCCGACGACGATCAGGTCGGCGTCGGTCTCCTCGGCGACGTTGAGGATCGCCTCGGCGGGGTCGGCCTCGACCGGGTGGGTCTGGACCTCGATCCCCTCCTTCTTGGCCGCCGCGGCGGCCGCGTCGAGGACGAGGTTGACGTCCTCGCGGGGCCCGATCTCGTGCTGGACGTCGGGCGGGGCGCCCTGCTGCTCACCCTCGATGCGCCGCGTCGGGACCGGCGCGTAGGCGCTGACGATGCTGAGGCTGGCGCCGGCCAGCTTGGCGAGGTCGACGGCCTGGCGGACGGCCTCGGCGGCGGTCTCAGAGCCATCGGTTCCAACCACGATGCGAGTGAACACGCCCCGCCTCCTCTGCTCGGTCGCTGAACGCGGCCGATACTAACGGTGCGCGTGGCGCGCGGGGAGGCCGCGAAAGCCGCCGCCGAGGATTTCCGTCGGCGTGGTGGTCAGCCGAACGATCGCGATAGCCATCGAGGCGACCAGGCAGACGATCAGCACCGCCATCCCGAATTTCCAAAGCCCCGGCACCTCGGGAACCCTAGCCCCGGTTAGGGTGGGGCTCATGGAGAGGGTTGCGGATGGGGTTTGGCTTTTGCGGGGGGACCTGCGGGGGGCCATGAACGTCTACTTCCTCGAGGACGAGGGGGGCGTTGTGCAGTTCGACGCCGGGACGAAGGGGATGCGGAAGTCCGTGAAGGCGGCGGCGGAGCGGCTGGGTGGGGTGAAGCGGGTCGTGCTGGGACACGCGCATGCCGACCACCGCGGGACGGCTCCTTATATGGGGGCGCCGGTCTTCTGCCATCCCGACGAGGTGGCCGATGCCGAAAGCGACGCTTCGATCGCTCCTTATATGGACCTCTCGCAGCTGCCGGTGGCGCCGGTGCGATGGATCTACCCGTTCCTGCTGCGGCGCTGGGACGGCGGCGCGGTGAAGATCGCGGGCACGGTGAGCGAGGGCGAGGAGGTCGCCGGCTTTCGCGTCATCCACTTCCCAGGGCACGCGCCGGGCTTGATCGGGCTGTGGCGGGAGAGCGACCGGGTGGCGATCGTCAGCGACGTCGTCTACCTGGTCGACTCGGCGCGGCTGAAACCGCTGCCCGAGGGCGAGGCGAGCGTGCCCCACCCCGCCTGGGCCTGGGACCACGCGAAGGCCAAGGAGTCGGTGCGCAGACTGGCGGCGCTGGAGCCCAAGATCGTCTGCGCCGGCCACGAGAAGCCGCTGCGCGGCGAGAACCTGCGGGCGACGCTGGAGCGGGCGGCCGAGAAGCACTGAGCGGGGTTAGCGCTCAGAGGCGGCCGTTGGCGGCGGCGGTGACAATGCGGCCGTCCTGCGGGCCGGGACGCAGGATCAGCACCTCGGCCGGGGCTTTCTCCAACAGCCAGACGAGGTCCTCGCCGGAGAAGCCGGTGCGGCCGCTAGCGGTCGCCGGAACGACCACGCGGTCGAAGCTCTCGCGCTCCAGCAGCCGCTCTAGCGCGTGGCGGTAGGAGCGGCCGCGCTCGACCCGGGCGTCCACCGGCACCCCCTGGGCGCCGGCCCGCTGCTCGATCGCCTCCAGCATCGGCATCGCCTTGGCGGCCTCGCCCGGGATCGCGCACTCCAGCGGCAGCTGCTTCGGCACGGTCGCCAAGTAGGCGGGCATCAGCGTCGCCCCCTCGGCCCGGGCGAGACGCAGCGCGGCGTCGAGGGC
>DATMRN010000227.1:0-2802 GCA_035566275.1 Solirubrobacterales bacterium
CCGGTAGCCCTTCGAGAAAAGCCGCAGGTTCAACGCGGTCAGGACGACGGTCGCAGCGGTGAGGAAGAGCAGCGACAGCCCCACGCTGGATTCGGAATAGCCGAGGAAGCCGTAGCGAACCAGGCCGATCATGTAGTAGACGGGGTCGAACTTGGTCAGGGTCTGGAACGGCTCCGGCAGCAGCGCCGCGGAGTAGAAGACGCCACCGAGGAAGATCAGCGGCGTCAGCACGAAGGTCTGGGCGATCGCGACGTCGTCGAACTGCTCGGCGCGGACGCCGATCAGGACGCCGAGCTGGGAGAAGAAGAAGCCGACCAGGAACAGCGCCGGGATCAGGACGAGGATGTTTTCGACCGGGAGGTCGACCAGGAACGAGGCGACGGTGAAGGTCAGCGCCGCGACCAGCAGGCCGCGGACGAAGCCACCGAGCGAGAACGCCAGCAGCAGCTCCAGCGGCGAGGCCGGCGAGGAGAGCTGGTCGTGGATCGCCCCCTGGAACTTCTGCTGGAGGATCGAGGAGGAGTTGTTGGCGAAGGAGTTGGTCGCCCAGGCCATCATGATCAGGCCGGGGATGACGAAGACGACGTATTCGAACCCGTGCAGCTCCTTGATCCGCGAGCCGAGCGCCGCGCCGAAGACGGAGATGTAGAGGAACGTTTCGAGCAGCGGCGCGCCGATCGTCTGCTTCTTGATCTTCATGAAGCGGTTGACCTCGCGCCGCCACAGCGTCATGAAGCGAATCTGGGCGGCGCTCATGGACAAGCGTTCGCTCCGCGGGGCCCGCAGAGAATCGGATTGCGATGCGGGCCCCGCTCCGCTCACGGGGCCAGCTCCTCGACCCGGGAGCGCGAGAGCTCCTTGCGCCCGACCAGCGCCAGGTAGGCGTCCTCGAGGTTGGCGACGCCGTAGCTGTCCGCCAGGCTGTCGCTCGACCCCTGGGCGGCGATCTGGCCCTCGGCGATGAAGGCGATCCTGTCGCAGAGCTGCTCGGCCTCCTCCAGGTAGTGCGTGGTCAGCAGGATCGTCGTCCCCTCCTGGTTGATGCGCCGCACGTAGTGCCACAGCTCCAGCCGCAGCTCGATGTCGACGCCGGCGGTCGGCTCGTCGAGGATCAGCAGCGGCGGGCGGTGCATCAGGGCGCGGGCCAGGATCAGCCGCCGCTTCATCCCGCCGGAGAGGGTGCGGGTGCGTTCGTCGCGCTTGGCGGTGAGCGAGAACGTCTCCAGTAGCTCCTTTACGCGCTCGCGGCGCTCGCGCTTCGGCATCCCGAAGTAGCCGGCGTGGTAGTCGAGCGTCTCCTCGGCCGTCAGGAACCAGTCGAGGTTCACCTCCTGCGGCGCCAGCCCGACGGCCTGGCGGGCCTCGGCGTAGTCGCCGATCGCGTCGTGGCCGAAGACCCGGATCGTCCCCGAGGTCGGCTGCGCCAGCCCGGTCGTGCAGTGGATCAGCGTCGACTTGCCGGCCCCGTTCGGGCCCAGCAGCCCGAAGAACTCGCCGGGCTTGATGTCGATCGAGACGCCTCGCAGCGCCTCGACCCCGGTCGGGTAGCACTTGACCAAGTTCTCGATGTGGAGGGCCTTGTCGCTCGCGACGGCCTCTGAGCCATCCGGCGCGAAGTAGTCGTCCATGTCGTCAATCTAGCCATAGGCTGAGTTCGTGCCCTCCCCCCTGCTCGCCGTCGACACGCCGTCGATGCTCTTCCGCGCCTTCTACGCGCTGCCGAAGACGATCGTGGGGGGCGACGGCACGCCGGTCAACGCGCTGCTCGGCGCCGCCAACCTGATCCTGCGCGAGGTCGAGATCCACCAGCCACGAGCGGTCGTCCTCTGCTTCGGCCCGGACGCCGCCACCTACCGCATGGAGCTCTACCCCGCCTACCACGCCGACCGCGAGGAGCGGATGCCCGGCGAGCTGGCGCCGCAGTTCGCCGCCGCCGGCGACTTCTTCGAGGCCTTCGGCTGGACTGTGGCGACCAGCGACTCGCTCGAGGCCGACGACCTGCTCGGCACCTACGCGCGCCGCGAGGCCGAGGCCGGCGGACACGCTCTGCTGCTGACCGGCGACCGCGACATGTACCAGTGCGCGGGCGAGCGGGTCACGGTGCTCTACGTGCGGACGGGAGGCGAAGGCGCCGAGGAGGTCGGCCCGGCGGAGGTGCGCGAGCGCTACGGCATCGACCCCGAGCTGGTCCCCGACTTCATCGCCCTGCGCGGCGACCCCTCGGACGGCCTCCCCGGCGCGAAGGGCGTCGGCCCGAAGACCGCGGCCGAGCTGCTGCGCCGCCACGGCTCGCTCGAGCAGATGCTGGACAACGCGATCCGCGAGCCCCGCCCTAAGCTCCGCGGCGCCCTGATCGACGGCCGCGAGGACCTGCTCGCCTTCAAGGACATCGCGACGCTCCGTGACGCCGACATCGCGCCCCCGCCCGACCGGCCGACCGATTGGGCCTCAGCCGCCGGCGCCGCCCGCGAGCGCGGCATGAACCGGCTCGCGGAGCGGCTCGAACAGCAGGCGCAACCCGAATAACAGAAGCACGCGACCCTCCCTGGGAACCTGCCTCAGCGGTGCTCCGGGTTCGGGAAGTCGAAGCGACAGCCCGCGTCCCACTCGGTCCGCTGGTTGCCGTGCGCCGGGATGCCGCCCGCATCCTTGAGGATCCGAGCCAGGTGGAGCATGTTCCAGGCGGCGAACGTCGTATTGCGGTTGGTGAAGTCGTTCTCGGGGCCGCCTGAGCCTTCGTCGAGATAGGACGGCCCGGGCCCGGCCTCGCCGATCCAGCCGGAGTCGGCCTGCGGGGGGATC
>DATMRN010000228.1:0-10052 GCA_035566275.1 Solirubrobacterales bacterium
TGGGCGATGATCATCCTCAACCCGTTCGAGCCCTGGCCCGGCGAGCTCTGCCTCGACGCCGCCGCCCGCAACGACGTCAAGGTGATCACCCGGGTGGTCGACTACGGCGGGCTGTTCTGGGGAGACCTACGGCCGGGGATGGAGCTGGCCAAAGGCGACCACCGCGCCTTCCGCCCCGACGGCTGGATCGAGGCGGGCCTGGGGAAGCTGGAGCGCGTTCTGCCAATCGCCGAGCGGACCGGCCTCACTCCGATCCAGCTCGCCTGCCAGTGGAACCTCGCCCATCCGGCGGTCGAGTGCGTCGTCCCGACCCTGATCCAGGAGACGGGCCCGGAGGCCCGCCCGATCGAGGGGAAGCGCGCCGAGCTTGCCGCGCTTCCTTCCGAGCAGCGGCTCAGCGACGAGGACGTCGCGGCGATCCGCGCGGTCGGCGACAACACCGGCTGCATGGCGCTGAAGGGGGCCAGCCCCGCGCACGAGGGGGAGGAGCGCCCCGACCGTTGGGCGCTCAGCGACGAGCTGGTCGAGGTCGGCGGGCGCTGGGGCATCGACCCGGAGGGCGACCTCGCCGTCTCTTAGACGGATTTGCGGCCTCCGTTTGCCGCGAGGCTTGACAAAGCGCATCCCGACCTTTCCACACGGATATCCCCGGACCGCATTCCAGAGCGCTTTTTGCCATCCTAGAAGGCGATGTCACCATTGTCCGGGGATGAGCTTCACGAGCTATCTGAACGACAGGACCCCCGGCTACTGAGGGCCCTGGACGTTGTCGCCCCGGGCAGCGCCCTGCGCGAGGGGCTCGACAACATCGTCCACTCCCGCACCGGCGGTTTGATCGTCGTCGGAGACCTCGAAGACATCTCGCACCTGCTCTCCGGCGGGATCAGGCTCGACGTCGACTACACGCCGGCGATGCTCTACCAGGTGGCGAAGATGGACGGCGCGATCGTCCTCAACCCCGAGGCGACCAACATCGCCTGGGCCAACGTCCAGCTGATGCCGGACCCGACCATCCTCTCCTCGGAGACCGGTACCCGCCACCGCACCGCCGAGCGCGTCTCCAAACAGACCGACGCCCTCGTGATCGCGATCTCCCAGCGCCGCGACGTCGTCTCCCTCTACGTCGAGGGGGCGAAGTACATCCTCCAAGACATCCCCGCGGTGCTCGCCAAGGCGAACCAGGGACTGGCGACGCTCGACAAGTACCGGGCCCGGCTCGACCAGGTCTCCTCGCGCCTCACCGTGCTGGAGTTCGAGGGCGGCGGCGTCCTCTACGACGTGCTCGCCGTGCTGCAGCGGGCGGAGCTGGTAACCCGGATGGCGGTCGAGGTCGAGCGCTACATCGTCGAGCTCGGCACCGAGGGCCGCCTGATCGAGATGCAGCTCGAGGAGACGATGGTCGGCGTCGCCGCCGACAAGACGGCGCTGGTCCGCGACTACAGCGTGGAAGACTCCGAGGGGAACCTCGCCGCGGTGTTGCAGTCGCTGGCCCGGATGCCCCACCAGGACGTGCTCGACTTCGGCCGCCTCGCCGAGCTGCTCGGCTACGACCGCAAGATGAACACCCTCGACTTCCCGGTCGCGCCGCGCGGCTACCGCGTGCTGGGCCGCGTCCCCCGCATCCCCAAGCTTGTCGTCCAGAAGATCATCCACGAGCTCGGCGGGTTGGAGGAGGTCCTCGCGGCCTCCGACGCCGACCTCGAGGCCGTCGACGGAGTCGGCCCGACCAGGGCCAAGGACATCCGCGAGGGCCTGCGGAGGCTTCAGGAGGTCGACCTGGTCGACCGGTACTTGCAGAGTTAGATGACGGCGATGAGCGCCGTCGCAAATCGAAAGGAGCAACCGATTCCCGAGCTAGAGGAGGCCATGGAGGCAGGCTTCGAGGAGGACGTCGTCTACGTCTGCGACTTCGAGGAGGGGGACAAGGTCGTCTATCCCCACCACGGGGCGGGCATCGTCCTCAAGAAAGAGACCAGGGCGTTGATGGGGTCCGAGCGTGAATACCTCACGATCAAGATCCTCCACAACGAACTCACCGTGATGGTTCCCTGCGAAAACGCCGGCGTTGCGGGGCTGCGGCGCGTGATCGACGAGGAAGAGATCAAGAAGGTCACCGGGGTCCTCACCGATGACGTGTCGGAGATGCCGAAGAACTGGAACCGGCGCTTCAAGTACAACCGCGAGAAGATCAAGACCGGCGACGTGTTCGAGCTGGCCGAGGTCGTCCGCAACCTGGCGATTCGCGAGATGGAGAAGGGCCTCTCCACCGGCGAGAAGCAGATGTACACGCGGGCGAAGAAGATCCTCGCCTCGGAGTTCATGTACGCGCTCGACAAGGACGAGGAGGGCGCCGAGGAGTACCTCGACGGGCTGCTGGAGGAGCGCTTCGCCACCACGGCGACCGCCTAGCGCGCCAGCGTTCGTCACAGCGGTCATCGCGGCCGCCGGCTCCGGGCGCAGGCTCGGAGCCGGCGGCCCGAAGGCCTTCGTGCCGCTGGCCGGCAGGCCGATGGTCGAGTGGTCGATCGCCGCCTTCCGGGCGGCCGAGCCGGTGCGCTCGATCGTGGTCGCCGCTCCGCCCGGTCACGTCCACGAGCTGGGCGGTCACGACCTCGGCGTGGTCGAGGGGGGGAAGACCCGGTCCGAATCGGTCGCCAATGCCCTGGAGGCGGTGGGGACCGAGCTGGTAGCGATCCACGACGCCGCCCGCCCGCTGGTGACTCCCACCCTGATCGAAGAGTTGGTGGCAGTCCTCGGCCGGGCTTCGGAGGCCGACGGCGTCATCGCCGCTACGCCGCTCACCGACACGGTCAAGGAGGCAACCTCCCGCCGACGGGCCGAAAAAGGACGTATATCGTCGGGAATCGGCCCGTCGACGGGGGGTCTCGTGGTTGAGGGGACGCTTGACCGGCGTCGGCTTTGGGCGGCGCAGACGCCCCAGGTTTTCCGGGTCGAGGCGCTGCGAGCGGCGCTCGTGGCGGAGCCGGGGCAGCGCGCCGACGCGACCGACGAGGCGATGCTGGTCGAGGCGGCGGGCGGCAGGGTGCTGATCCATCCCGCACCGCCGCAGAACCTCAAGGTGACCACGCCGCTCGACCTGAAGGTCGCGGAGATGCTGCTCGCCGAGCGGGCGCCGGCCTGATCAGTCCCGCAGCAGCGCCCAGACCAGCATCGTCGCGAAGCAGACCTGGCCGACCCCGAAGGCGGTCCCGAGGTTGATCGCGCCGAACAGCTCGGCGACGAGGGTCCCGCCGGCAAAGGCGAGCAGGAGGAGCAGAAGTTGGCGCCGGCGCGTCATCGAGCGCCAGTCTAGGCGCGGTCGGTAGCGTGCGGCGCAATGTTGACCGACTACCACCTCCATCTCCGTCCCGACGAGGAGGACACGCCGGCCGAGCGCTTCTTCACCGGAGAGAACGTCGACCGCTACCGCGCCGCCGCCGCCGAGGCCGGTGTGGGGGAGATGGGCGTCTCCGAACATGTCTACCGCTTCACCCAGGCGCTCGACCTCTGGCGCCATCCCTTCTGGGTGCAGAGCGCTCGCGACGACCTCGACGCCTACTGCGAGTTTGTGCGCGGGACGCCGCTGCGGCTGGGCGTGGAGTGCGACTTCGTTCCTGGCGCCGAGGACCGCACCGCCGCACTGCTGGAGGCGCGCGACTTCGACTACGTCGTCGGCTCTGTCCACTTCCTCGGCGACCGCGCGGTGGACCACGACGGCTGGGACGTCTGGGAGGGCGGCGGCGATCCCGACGAGGTCTGGCGCCGCTACTTCGCCGCGCTCGCCGAGTGCGCCCGCTCCGGCCTCTTCGACATCCTCGCCCACCCCGACCTGGTCAAGGTCTGGGGCGGCGCCCGGCCGCAGCCCGAGCGCGACCTGCGCTTCTTTTACGAACCCGCGGTCGAGGCGATCGCCGAGAGCGGGATCGCGGTCGAGGTCTCGACCGCGGGGCTGCGCAAGCCGGTCGGGGAGATCTACCCCGCGCCGGCCTTCGCCGAGATGTGCGTCGAAGCCGGCGCCGCCTTCGCGCTCTCCTCCGATGCGCACCTGCCCGAGCAGGTCGGGTTCGGCTACGAGCGGGCGGTCGAGCTCCTCGACGGGCTCGGGGTCGAGAAGATCTGCGTGTTCGAGGGACGGGAGCGCCGGCTGGAGCCGCTCGGTGTCCCGGTGAGAAAGGATTGACATCGTGAGCGTCGGGATCGGCTATGACAGCCATCGCTTCGCCGAGGGCCGGCGCCTGGTGCTCGGCGGGGTCGAGGTCGAGCACGACCGCGGGCTGGCCGGCCACTCCGACGCCGACGTCCTCACCCACGCTGTGATCGACGCGCTGCTCGGCGCCGCCGGGAAGGGCGGCGACATAGGCACGCTCTTCCCCGACGACGAGGAGCGCTGGCGCGACGCCGACTCGATCGACCTGCTCCGCACCGTCGTCGGCACGGTCCCCGGCCGGATCGTCAACATCGACGCCACCCTCGTCTGCGAGCGGCCCCGGCTCTCCTCCCACAGGGCCGAGATGGAGCGGATCCTCGCCGAGGCGACCTCGGCTCGGGTCAGCGTCAAGGCGACCACCAACGAGGGGATGGGATGGATCGGCCGCGGCGAGGGAATTGCCTGCATTGCGGTCGCTTCGGTCGAGGGCGAATAGGCAATAGGCTTCCCGCTCCGATGGCGAGCTTCAGCTCTATCGCGGCGAGCGCGCGGCAGTCGATCTCCGACGCCGTCTTCGAGATGAAGGTGCTGCACGAGGCCGGCATCCTGGAGCCGTTGCGCCCCGACAAGGCGGCGAAGATCGGCTCCACCTTCGTGCGCTGGGGCGCCTCCCCGGCGACCGGAATCGCCACCGCGGCGATCCACCACCCGCACGAGATCGCGCTGATCGACGAGCGCGGCTCGCTCAGCTTCGAGCGGGTCCACCGCCGCTCCAACGCCCTTGCCCACGCCTTCGTCGAGATGGGGATCGGCTACGGAGACGGCATCGGGGTCATGTGCCGCAACCACCGCGGCTTCGTCGAGACGACCCTCGCCGCCGCCAAGCTCGGCGCCAGCGCTCTCTACCTCAACACGATGTTCGCCGGCCCGCAACTGGCCGAGGTGACGAGGCGCGAGGGTCCCAAGGTGCTCGTCTACGACGAGGAGTTCTCCGGGCTGCTGGAGGGAGTCGACGAGGACGTCGCCCGCGTGGTCGGGTGGTGCGACGGGGACGAGCCGGGCGAGCCGACCCTCGAGCAGCTGATCGCCGGCGGCGAGGAGTCCGACCTGAAGCCGCCCCCCGACAAACCGCGCTTCGTGATCCTCACCTCGGGGACCACCGGGACGCCGAAGGGCGCCCAGCGCTCCAGCCCCGACGGCCTGCTGGCGATGGCGGCGCTGATCGAGAAGATCCCCTTCCGCGCCCGTGAGACGATCATGATCGCCGCCCCGCTCTTTCACTCCTGGGGCTTCTTCCACTTCGTGGTCAGCCTGCCGACCGCCTCGACGATGGTGCTGCGGCGCCGCTTCGACCCCGAGGACACGCTGCGTGCGGTGCAGGAGAGCCGCGCCCAGGCGCTGGGGGCGGTGCCGGTGATGATCCAGCGCATCCTGCGGCTCCCCGAGGAGACGCTCGCCTCCTACGACCTCTCCTCTCTGCGGATCACCTCGCTCTCCGGCTCGGCGCTTCCGGGCGAGCTGGCGATCGAGTGGATGGACCGCTTCGGCGACACGATCTACAACCTCTACGGCTCGACCGAGGTCGCCTACGCGACGGTCGCCACCCCCGAGGACCTTCGTGCCGCGCCGGGCACCGCCGGCCGGCCGCCGCGCGGAACCGTCGTGCGGCTCTACGACGAGATCGGGCGGGAGGTGCCGCGGGGCGAGGTGGGGCGGATCTTCGTCGGCAACGAGATGTCGTTCGAGGGCTACACCGGCGGCGGCGGCAAAGAGGTCATCGACGGCCTGCTCTGCAGCGGCGACGTCGGTCACATCGACTCCGCGGGCCGGCTCTTCATCGACGGCCGCGACGACGAGATGATCGTCTCCGGCGGCGAGAACGTCTTCCCGCGCGAGGTCGAGGACCTGCTCTCCGACCATGAGGCGGTGGTCGAGGCGTCGGTGATCGGCGTCTCCGACGAGGAGTTCGGCCAGAGGCTGAAGGCGTTTGTGGTCGTCGCCGGGGATGCCGAGGCTTCCGAGGACGAGTTGAAGGCCCACGTCAAGGCGAACCTCGCCTCCTACAAGACGCCGCGCGAGGTCGAGTTCCTCGCCGAGCTGCCGCGCAACGCGACCGGCAAGGTGCTCAAGCGGGAGCTGCGCGAGCGCGAGACGCAGAAGTCGGCCTGAGCACGTCGCAAATTGCGGTCTTTTCGGCTGCTGAAAGGGTGGCGTCGCTTCCAGCGCCCAAGTAGTTTGCGGTGCGATGAGCGAACCCGCGATCCAGCTGCAGGCGGTCGGTGAGGCGACAGAGACGATGCACGGCGTCGCCAAGCAGGCGCTGGAGTGGGTCCGGGTCGGCGAGGAGCGGGTCGCGAGGGCCGAGGCGAGGAGCGAGCAGGCGCGCGCCGAGTTGAAGGAGAGGGCGATGGCGACGCTGCGCAAGCTCGGCGAGGAGGGGCGCGAGCGCCTCGCCGCCGAGCGCGACAGGGGGCGCGAGGCGGAGGCCCGCGCGACTCGCGCCGAGGAGTCCAGGGACCGTGCCGAGAAGGCCTTCGAGCAGTTACAGCAGGGTGCCGAGCGCGATCGCAGAGCGCTTGCCGACCAGCTGGCGGCGGACCGTGCCGAGGCCGGGAATTCGCTCGCCGAGGCGGTCGCCAACCTGGGTCAGGAGGCCGAGCGGAGGGAGCGCGAGGCTCGCGAGGAGGTCCAGCTCGAGGCCGACCGTAGGATCGCCGCCGCCGAGCAGCGGGCGGCCGACGCGGAGGCGGCGGCAAGCGAGGCTCACGAGACTGCGGTGCGGCTGGAGACCGAGATCGAGAGGCGCGTGATGGAGGGCACCGAGGAGGTGCGGCGCGAGGCCGAGGAGCGGGTTCGCAAGCTGGTCGAGAAGGTCGAGCGAGAGGCCGAGGAGTTCGCACGGGCACGCGCCGAGGACCAGCTCCAGGCCGAGTCGAGCCGGATCCGCCAGCAGGCGGAACGGCGCGAGGAGCGGGCGCGGCTGGTCGCCGAGGACGAGATCAAGGCCACGGCCAACAAGGCCAAGCGCGAGGCGCTTGCCGCAGCGGACGAGACAGCGCCCGCGTGGGCGCGTTCGGAGTCGGCGATCTCCGCCGCCGGTTACAGAACGTTCTAGGCTCCGCCTCGCCATGCGCGAGGTTCGGATCAAGGACACCCTCAGTGGTGAGTTGCGGGCACTCGATGCCGGGAGTGAGGTGGGGATCTATGCGTGCGGGCCTACGGTCTACGGCAGGATTCACATCGGGAACGCGCGGCCGTTCGTCGTCTTCTCCTTACTTGCTCGTTTTTTGAGGTCGGAGGGCTACAGGGCGAAGCTGATCGTCAACGTCACCGACATCAACGACAAGATCTATGCGGCGGCGGGCGAGGTGGGGGAGCCTTCGGCGGAGCTCGCGGCGCGGATGACCGAGGCCTACTTCGCGGACACCGATCGGTTGGGACTGGGGCGGCCCGATGCGGAGCCATTGGCCACCGAGACGATTGGTGGGATCGTTGGGCTGATCGGCGATCTGGTTGAGTCGGGGCATGCTTATGAGGCCGGGGGGGACGTCTACTTCCGGGTGCGGAGCTTCGAGGGGTACGGGAAGCTCTCGAACCGGCGTGCCGAGGACATGGATCAGGGGGAGGAGGCGGGTTCGGCGTCGCTGAAGGAGGACCCGCTCGATTTCGCCCTTTGGAAGTCGCACAAGGCGGGGGAGGACACATCCTGGGACTCCCCCTGGGGGCCGGGGCGCCCCGGCTGGCACATCGAGTGCTCGGCGATGGCCGAGGCGGAGCTGGGGCCATCGTTCGCGATCCACGGCGGTGGCTCCGACCTCGTCTTTCCCCACCACGAGAACGAGATCGCTCAGTCCGAGGCGGCGGGGCGGCCGTTCGCCCGGGCCTGGATGCACAACGGGATGGTCGAGACCGACGCCGCGAAGATGTCAAAGTCGGAGGGCAACATCTTTCAGCTCTCCGAGGCGCTCGACCGCTACGGCCGTGAGGCGGTCATCGACTACCTGATCTCCGGCCACTACCGCCAGCCGATCGCCTTCGGGCCGGAGCAGATGGAGCAGGCGGCAGCCAGGGTCGAGCGCCTGCGCAACTTCTTCCGCGAGCACCGATTTGGCGAGGGCCTGGAAGGTGATGGGAGGGCGCCAGGGGGGGTTTCGTCGGAGCAACAGCGGGGAGGCTCCGCCGAGACCCCCCCTGGCGCCCGTCTCGAGGCGTTCCGGGAGGCGCTGGCGGATGACTTCAACACTCCTCGAGCGATGGCTGAGGCGTTCGAGCTGGTGGCAGAAGCCAACCGCGAGAAGACCCCGGGCGCTCCCGAGGCCCTTCGCGAGATGCTGGAGCTGGTCGGCCTGGAGTCGCTGGCGGTAACCGAGAAGGCTGCCGGCTCGGAGGCCGAGGCGTTGATGGCCGAGCGCGAGGAGGCACGCGCGGCGAGGGACTTCGAGCGGGCGGACGCGATTCGCGACAAGCTTGCCGAGCTTGGCTGGGAGGTTCGAGACTCCGCCGACGGCGCCCGTCTCGTGCCCCGGAGCTAGATGGCCAACCAGATCATTTACGGCCGCCAGCCGGTGGCCGAGGCGGAGCGGGGGAGACGTCGCGTTCACCGCATCTGGCGCTCGCCCGAGACGGGCGCGGTGGAGCTAGAGCGCCTCTGCGGCTCTGCCGACCATCAGGGCGTCGTTGCCGAGGTGGACCCCTACCCATATGCGGACCCGCGCGCCCTGCTCCGTGGCGAGGACCCCTTGCTCGTCGCCCTCGACCAAGTCCAGGACCCGCGCAACCTCGGCGCCGTATGCCGCTCGGCAGAGTTCGCCGGCGCCGCCGGCCTAGTAATACCCGAACGCCGCGCCGCCGAGGTGACCCCAGTCACCTGCAAGGCCTCGGCGGGCGCGGTCGAGCACCTCTCGATCGCCCGAGTCCGCAACCTCGCCGACTGGCTGGCCGATGCAAAGTCAGCCAATTTCTGGATCTGGGGCGCCGACGCCGAAGCCACTCAGGCACCCTGGGACGCCGACCTAACCGGCCCAACGGTGCTTGTCTTGGGCGGTGAGGGAAAAGGAATCCGTCCCCGGGTAGCCTCCGTCTGCGACGACCTCATCGCACTCCCCAGACGCGGAGAGGTCGAGTCGCTAAACGTCTCAGCCGCCGCCGCCGCACTCCTCTTCGAGGCCCTTCGTCAACGGGGGTAGCGCCTCTCCCGCGGGTGGCGCGGGGAGGGGGCCGAGAACGGACGCCCTGCGCCCGCCCGCAGGCCCCCTCCCCGTGACAGGACCCGCGGCCGAGCGCTTCGTCCTTGAGCAACTTGCCCCGACAAGCAAATGCAACGGCGGTTGCACGAACGTCAGTTTGGGGTTGACAGAACTCCGCCCACCCGCAAAACTAACGCGCCAACAAGGGTGAACCTCAGCTTGAGTCTGAGATCTCCCAGTCCATAGGGCGCCTCAGGGGAGGTAAATGGCGTCACGACCCTTCACAAGGAGAAGGATCTGTGGCTCTATCTACGCCTACGCAGGAAATGCGACTCCCTTCGGGACGCCGTCCTGGCGCCTTCCGGGCGCATCAGACTAACTCTCAACCTGAGCTTGATGACCACTATCTGGTCGCCCTCGCCAAGGAGGGGAAAACCGACGCCTACGACGCGATCGTTCGCCGCTACCGCGGCTTCGTCCGCCTCAAGGCCTCGTCCTACTTCCTGCTCGGCGGCGAGTCCGACGACCTGATCCAGGAGGGCCTGCTCGGCCTCTACAAGGCGATCCGCGACTACCGCACCGATCGCGAGTCGAGCTTCCGCAACTTCGCCGAGCTCTGCATCACCCGCCAGATCATCACCGCGGTGAAGACGGCGACCCGCAACAAGCACACGCCCCTCAACCAGTACGTCTCCTTCTCCAGCACACCGGCCGGCGGG
>DATMRN010000229.1:0-2216 GCA_035566275.1 Solirubrobacterales bacterium
CGACGCTCATGGTTGCGGTTCCCCGTTCCTCAGCGTCTTTGATCGTGCGGTCCGCAACCCTTATCGTCGGTGGCAGCGTGAACGACGTTTCGGGCGTCACGAGCTTTTCTTCGAGGGCCGCCGACACGGTGAACGACTTGAAGGTCGATCCCGGCTCGTACGTGAAACCCGTCGCCTGGTTCATCAGCGCTTCGGGGCTGGCTTTGGAGAGGTCGTTGAGATTGACCGGCGGCCAGCTCGCCATCGCGAGGACCTGCGAGTTGCGGGGGTCCATGACGATCGCCGTCGCGCCCTTCGGAGAATAGGTCGACCCGATCCCGGCGAGCACTTCTTCCGTCTTCGCCTGGATCGCGGGGTCGAGCGTCAGCTGGATGCTCTTGCCGTCGCTGCCCTGGGTGACGGTTTCCAGGCGGATCGGCTGGCCGAGCGCGTCCTTGACGATCCGCCGCTCGCCGTCGGTGCCCTTCAGGATCGAGTTCTCACCCGCCTCCAGCCCGGTCAGCCCCTGGCCTTCGGCCCCGACCGCACCGATCACCTGGCCGGCAATTTCGCCCTGCGGGTAGATGCGGCGGCTGTCCGGAAGCTGGCCGATCCCCGGCAGTTCGAGGCGGGCGATCCGCGCCGCGGCCGGCACGCTCACTTTGTGGGCGACGTAGGAGAAACCCGAGTGCGCCGTGATGGCTTTGAGGACTTCGCCCTTGCTCGCGCCCAGGATCCGGGCCAGCTCTTCCGCCGTCTGCTGCGGTTTCTTCACCTGGTAGGGCGTCGCGTAGATCGTCGCGGCGTCTTCGGAGGCGGCCAGCTCGTTGCCCTGGCGGTCGAGCACACTGCCGCGCAGCCCCGGGACCGTGACCACGTCGGTCTGCTGGGAGATCGCCTCGGAGGCGAGCCGCGCTCCCTTCACGCCCTGCAGCCAGAAGGCGCGGCCGAGGATGACCAAGAAGCAGAAGAGGAAGCCGGCGAACAGGAGCCCGATGCGTTGCTCGATCAAGCGCATCGCGCGGCGCCCCCCGCCCTACCCCGTTCCCGCGGCGGCGAGGCGCCGTGCCGCGGTGGCGACGTCGCCCGGGCGGGCATCGAGATAGCGAACCTGGTTGGCGGCGGGCATGACGAGCCCCTGCGCGGCCGCCTGCTGGCGAATCCGCGCCGTCCCGGACCTCTGCGCGTCGCGGCCGCGCAGGATCGAGTTGTCCTGTTCGAGGGCCTGGATGCTCTGGTAGATCTTGCCCGAGGACGCCGCGAAGCTGAGGGTGACCACGTTGAGGGCGACGATCCCGACCAGCAGCACCCCGAGCACGCCGATCCAGGCCCGCCCGCGGGTCATCCTGACCACGAGGCCGGAGTCGGGGAGATGGCGGACCGCACCGGCGGTGCGGCCGACCGCGATCGCCAAGCTGGGTTGACCGCCGGTTGCCCGCTTCGGCTTGGGACGGGCGCGCTGCGGCGCCCGGGCGGGCGCGGCGGCGGCGCGAGCGCGGACCGGCCGGGCCGCTGCTGCGGCGGCGGCGGTCGACTTGCGGGTCGGAGCGGGCTTGCGCGCGGGGACGGGCTTTGGCGCCGGCGCGCGGGCCGGCGCAACCCTGCGTGCGGGGGCCGCGACCGCCATCAGGCGGTCTCCTCGGCGATCTTCACGGCGGCGCGCAGGTGGGCGGAGCGAGAGCGGGGGTTGGCGGCGACCTCGTCGGGGCCCGGAGCGACGGCGCGGCGGGTCAGCAGCTCCGCCTCCGGCTCGTGCCCGCAGACGCAGACCGGCAGCTCCGGCGGGCAGGTGCAGCCGCGGGCACGGGCGGCGAGAAATCTCTTCACGCGGCGGTCCTCCAGCGAGTGGAAGGAGATCGCGCCGAGCCGGCCGCCGACCGGCAGCATCTCCCAGGCGATAGGCAGCGCCTCGTCGATCGCGTCCAGCTCGCCGTTGACGGCGATCCGGATCGCCTGGAAGGTTCGCTTGGCGGGGTGGCCGCCGCCGAAGCGCGCCGAGGCCGGCATCCCGGCCTTGACCGCGTCGACCAGGTCCGAGGTGGTCCCCAGCGGGCGCCGCCGCACGATCTCACGGGCGATCCCGCCGGCGTAGCGCTCCTCGCCGAAGCGGCGCAGCACCTGGGCGATCCGCGACTCCGGCCACTCGTTGAGGAGGCCGGCGGCATCGAGCTCCTGGCGCGTGTCCATCCGCATGTCGAGCGGCGCGTCGTAGGCGTAGGAGAAGCCGCGCTCCCAGG
>DATMRN010000230.1:0-2902 GCA_035566275.1 Solirubrobacterales bacterium
GAGCCGCAGCTCGCCCGCCTCTCCATGGTCGAGGCGCTGGTCGCCGGCCCGGTCGTGGTCGAGCGCTACGACGCCGCGATCCAGAGCTTCGTCCCCTACTTCCGCTCCGGCCGCGACGGCCTCCCGCCCGAGGTTCTCGAGCGCCTCTCGCCGACCACCGAGGAGGCCCTGGTCGGCGGCATGGTCTCCCTCATCTCCCGCCGCATCCTCGCCGGCAAGACCGCCGAGCTGGAGACCCTCCTCCCCGACCTGGTCGAGTTCACCCTCACCCCCTACCTCGGCAGCGCCGAGGCCACCGGGATCGCCCAGGAGGATCGGGAGGCCTAGCCGCCGCCCTCGGCGGCGGCGTCCAGCTCCGACCAGGCCGCCTCCTCGCCGAAGTAGTTGAGGACGGCGAGATGCAGCAGGCCCGGCAGCAGCCGCTCCGCCTGGGCCGCCCGGCCCGCCCCGATCTCCAGGCAGGCGGATTCCTCGATCGCGCCGACCGTGAAGCCCGCCGTGAACGCGGTCGCGGACGGCAGGGCGCCGGGCTCGCGCCGGGCTGTGTCGACGGCCTCGGTGAGCCGCTCGACCACCTGCTGGTGCTTCACCCAGGCCTGCCCCCGCGCCGCCCTCACCTCGATCAGCAGCGCCTTCGCCGGCAGCGGCTGCTCGGCGACGAAGCGCAGCAGCTCCGCCAGGGCGGCGCGGAACCCCTCTCGCCAGCTCGCCGCGCCGCGCCCGGCCTCGAGCAGGTCCTCGCAGAGCCGCTCGGCGGCCTCCTCGTAGGCCTCCGCGAAGCAGGCCTCCCTGCTGCCGAAGCGGCGCAGGAGCCGATCTCGGGAGACGCCGGCCCGCTTGGCGACCTCCTGCACGGTCGCGTTGCCGTAGCCCAGCTCCCCGGCCGTCAGCAGCATCGTTTCGAGGACGCCCTCGTCCGCGCTCTGTCGGGGGACGGCCTCCTCCCACGACCGGACCGCGCGCAGTGTCTGGCTCGGGCCTTCCACTTGAGGTACTTTAGCCCATAATTGGGAACGTTCATCACTCTATGTACTGTTCCGGTACCAATGGGAACCCGCGCTATCCTGGGGTTGTGCGAGCGTTGCCCGGAAAGGCCTCTCGTCAGCCTCCCGGCCCCCAGCCGGTGAGCCGGGACACGGCCGTCGCCGACCAGCGCCGCCGCGTCCTCGCCGCCACCGCCGACCTCGTCGCCGAGCGTGGCTACCAGGAGACGACGACCGAGATGATCGTGCGCCGCGCCAAGGTCGGCTACGCCACCTTCTACAAGAGCTACGCCGGCAAGGAGGAGTGCTTCCTCGCCCTCTTCGACGCCGCGACCGAGCACACCGCCCGCCGAGTCCAGCAGGCCTACGACGCCGAAAGGGGCCCCTGGCCCGACCGGGTGGGGGCGGCGCTCGGCGCCCTCTTCGCGGAGATCGCCGCCCACCCCAACGTCGCCCGCGCCTGCCTGGTCGAGGCGCTCACCGCCGGCCCCGAGGCGGCCGCCCGCCACGAGGCCGCGCTGAGGCGCTTCTCCCCCTTCCTGCGCCCCGGCCGCGAGCTCAACCCGCGCCGCGACCAGCTGCCCGACACCCTCGAGGACACCCTGGCCGGCGGCGTCTTCTGGGTCATCAACCAGCGTCTGGTCGGCGGCGAAGTCGACAGGCTCCGCGGCCTCCTGCCCGAGACCCTCGAGTTCCTCCTCAGGCCCTATGTCGGCGAGGACGAGGCGGCACGCGGGGCCGGCGACCCCGCGACCGCCGCCTCGGCCTCCGGCCCGGCCGCCGCCTGACCGCCCCCGTCCCGCGCCCGTGCCCGAAGACGACCTCGGCCCCCTTCCCGCCGGCCGCCACGGCTTCAGCCGCGAGCAGGTCGCCCACCACCAGCGCGAGCGGCTGATCGCCGGCCTCGCCGAGGCGGTCGCCGAGCACGGCTACAACGCCGTCACGATCGCCCACGTCGTCCGCGCCGCCAAGGTCTCCCGCCGCGTCTTCTACGCGAACTTCGCCTCCAAGGAGGACTGCTTCCTCGCCGCCTTCGACGTCGTCGTCGACCACGTCCGCGAGCTGACGGCCGAGGCGGTCGAGCCGATCCCCGACTGGCCCCAGCGGGCGATCGCCGCCGCCCGCGCCCTGCTCGCCTTCCTCGCCTCCGAGCCCGACCTGGCCCGGCTCTGCCTGCTCGAGTCCCGCGGCGCCGGGCCCGCCGTCGCCGCCCGCTTCCACGAGGCGGTCGCCGAGCTGGTCCCCCTGCTCGAACAGGGCCGCGCCGAGCGCCCCGGCGACCGCCCCCCGCTGCCCGTCTCGACCGAGGACTCGACGATCGGCGCCCTCGTCTCCCTCGCCGCCGGCAAGGTTGCGGCGGGCGAAGCGGAGCGCCTGCCCGAGCTGCTCCCCGACTTCACCGAGTTCATCCTCTCGCCCTACCTCGGGCCCCAAGAGGCCGAGCGCCTCGCCCGCGCAGTGGCGTAGCCACCGCTCGCCACTTCTAGGAACGCTCCGTTTCTTTCGGGAACGGTCTTCCTTGACATTTTCCCGGCGGAGTGCTTAGCTGGCAGCGCTCGCTGGTACGACTAACACTTTTTGGGAACTTGTTCCATCCAACGAGCGATCAGGGAAATCGCAGGGACATAACGAGCCTCACGGGATGGCCGCCAAGGGAAGTGGCCGGTAGAGGGGCTCAAGGGACAAGGGAGAGGTATCGCAGTGAAACGGGACACCAAAGCAGGAGCCACCGGCTCGACCGCGCCCGCATGCGGCCGCATCGCCCCCACCGACCTTCTCCAGTCGGCGCCCACCTGCTCTCCCTGGCAGTCGGCGCCCGAGGAGCAGGGCGAGCGGCGCCCGGACGTTGAGCGGACCCCCCGCTCCTTCGCCCGGGCCGCTCGCCGCCGCTCCACCCACTTCACCGCAGCACCCGCCAC
>DATMRN010000231.1:0-9078 GCA_035566275.1 Solirubrobacterales bacterium
ACAGCGCCATCGCCCCCAGTCTCTCGGCCTCGGCGCGCTCCATGTTGAGCCAGCGCACCGGGCGGCTCGCCTTCACCCACTCGTTGACGCGGTCCTCGACCTCGCGCAGCTCCTCGGGGCTGAGCGCCTGGCCGTGGGTGAAGTCGAAGCGGAGCTTGTCGGGGCGGACCGCCGAGCCGGCCTGGCGGACGTGGGCGCCGAGCAGCTCGCGCAGCGCCGCGTGCAGGAGGTGGGTGGCGGTGTGGTTGCGCATCGTCGCGTGGCGGGTCTCACGGTCGACGACAGCCTCGACCGGCACGCCCGCCTCAACCGAGCCGTTCGAGGGCCCTACCGCCAGGGCCTGGTCGTCCCCGACGCGGTACACGTCGAGCACCTTCGCCTCTCCCCCGTCCCAGCGCAGCACTCCCGAGTCGGCGACCTGGCCGCCGCCCTCGGCGTAGAAGGGGCTCTCCTCGAGCTTGACCAGCGCCCGGCCGTCGCCGGCTTCGACCGCGGCGAGGCCGGTGGTGGCGCGCAGCGTTTCGTAGCCGACGAATCGCGTCGGGGGCGCCGCGGCGGCGAAGGCGATCACCCGCTCGTGACGATCCTCGGAGCCGTGCGCGGTCGCAGCGCCCGTCCGGGCGCGCCGGCGCTGCTCCTCCATCAGCTCCTCGAAGCCCGCGTCGTCGACCGAAAGCCCCTGCTCAGCGAGCAGCTCCTTGGTCAGGTCGTAGGGGAAGCCGTAGGTGTCATGGAGCTTGAAGGCGTCGGCGGCGTCGATCCAGGAGGTGTTGGACTCCTTCGCCTCGGCGACCAGCCGCTCGAGCAGCTCGGTGCCGCGCTCCAGGGTGCGGCCGAAGCTCTCCTCCTCGTCGCCGACCCAGCGGGCGATCGTCTCGCGCTCGGCGACCAGCTCGGGGTAGGTCTCCCCCATGATCTCAATCGTCCGCTCGGCGAAGCGGCCCAGCCAGTGCGACTCAAGGCCGAGCGTGCGCCCCTGCTGGATCGCCCGGCGCATGATCCGGCGCAGGATGTAGCCGCGGTCCTCGTTGGAGGGGATGACGCCGTCGGCGATCAGGAAGGCGGCGCCGCGCGAGTGGTCGGCGACGATCCGCATCGCTCGGGTCACCGCGCCGCCCTCCTTGTAAGAGCGCCCCGACATCTCCTCGGCGAGGTCGACCAGCGGCCGGATCAGGTCGGTCTCGAAGACCGAGGGCACGTCCTGGAGGATCGCCGCCATCCGGTCGACGCCCATGCCGGTGTCGATGTTTCGCATCGGCAGCTCGGTCAGGGCGCCGTCCTCGGCCAGGTCGTAGGTCATGAAGACGTGGTTCCAGAACTCGAGGAAGCGATCGGTGTCGTCCCCCGGGCGCTCTCCGGCGGCGCCGAGCTCCTCGCCCCGGTCCAGGTACAGCTCCGAGCAGGGGCCGCAGGGGCCGGTCGGCCCCGCCTGCCAGAAGTTGTCGGCGCGGCCCAGGCGCACGATCCGCTCGTCCGGCACGCCCAGCCCGCCCCAGATCGCGATCGCCTCCTCGTCCGGGCCGAGCCCCAGCTCCTCGTCGCCGCCGAAGACCGTGACCCAGATTCGCTCGGGGTCCATGCCGAAGCCCTGCGTCGAGAGCTCCCAGCCCCAGGGAATCGACTCGGCCTTGAAATAGTCGCCGAAGCTCCAGTTGCCGAGCATCTCGAAGAAGGTGAGGTGGCGGGCGGTCACCCCGACCTCGCCGATATCGGTGGTGCGAAAGCATTTCTGCACGTCGGCGATGCGGCGGGCCGGGGGCTGCTCGCGGCCGAGGAAGTAGGGCTTGAAGGGCTGCATCCCCGCTGTCGTCAGCAACACCGAGGGGTCGTGCGCCGACGGCACCAGCGAGGCCGAGGGGACGATCTCGTGTCCCCGCTCCTCGAAGAACGAGAGGTAGGTGTCGCGAATCTCCTGGGCCTTCATCGAGCAGAGAGCCTAAGCACTATCGGCGGCGCCGGGAGCGGGGTCAGGCCGCGGCGGCGATGGTGCCGTGGCCGACGATCGCCTCGCCGGCGAGCAACACCGCCGTCTGGCCCGGCGAGGCGCCCGCGAAGGCCTCCGACAGCTCGACCTCGAGCGTGGCGTGGCGGCCCGTCTGCGCCGCGGGGATCGCGGCCGGGATGGTGCGCGAGTGGTAGCGGAGGCGGACCGCGTCGACGCTGGCGCCGTCGCGGTGCAGGACGGCGTCGCGGATGCGCACCGTCCGCGCCTCCAGCTCCTCGCGGGCGCCGACCGTGACCGTGTTGGCCTCGGCGTCGGTGGCGAGGACGTAGAGCGGCTCGGGGGCGGAGACGCGGATGCCGCGCCGCTGGCCGACGGTGAAGTTGTGGTGGCCGCCGTGGCGGCCGATCGCCCGGCCGGAGCGGTCGAGCACGGCGCCGTCGCGCTCTCGAAGCCCGCCGTGGCGGCGCAGGAAGCGCTGCTTTCCCTGGCCGGCGAGGAAGCAGAGGTCCTGGCTCTCCGGCCTGCGGGCGACCGCGAGGCCGTGGCGGGCGGCTATCTCCCGCACCTCGGGCTTGGTCAGGTCGGTGAGCGGGAAGCGCAGGCGCCCGAGCAGCTTCAGCGGCAGGGCGGCCAACATGTAGCTCTGGTCCTTGGCCTCGTCGGCGGCGGCGGCGAGCAGCAACCCGTCCCCATCGTCGACGATTCGCGCGTAGTGACCGGTGACCAGGTGGGTGGCGCCGAGGCGGTCCGCGAGGTCGGCCATGGCCGCGATCCGCACCTCGCCGTTGCAGAGGATGCAGGGGTTGGGAGTGCTCCCGGCCGCGTAGCCGGAGACGAACCTGTCGACGACGCGGCGGCGGAATTCCTCCTCGAGGTCGAGCGTGAGGTGTGGGATTCCGAGCGAGTGGGCGAGCCCGCGGGCGCCGAGCACCGCCTCCGGTGAGCAGCAGGCCTTGGCGCCGTCGGTCTCCGGATCGGCCCAGAGCTTCACCGTCACCCCGACCACCTCGGCCCCCCGCTCGCGCTCCAGCAGCGCCGCGACGGCGCTGTCGACCCCCCCCGACATCGCGACCGCGACTCGGTCGCCCGCGGCCGGCGCCAACCGCTCCGGCGACGCGGCGGCGGCGGCGAGCGCCCGGTGCAGCGCGTCGGCGGCAAGCTGCGCCGCGTGCCGCTTGGCCGGCGTCAATCCGCCGATCGCCGCATCGATCTCGTCGATCCCGACCCGCGCGGCATCGAGAACGCTCTCGCCGCAGACCAAATCGACAGCGGCCGCCGTAGCGGCGCGCATCGCCCCGCATCCCTCGGCATCGAAGGTCGCCCCGGCGATCGCCCCGGCGTCGAGAACCAGCGAGATCCGCGACAGGTCCCCGCATGCGGCGCCGCCCGCCGCCCCGGTGAAGGCACCCTCGGCAGCAGGCCCAAGCCTGCCCCCGTCGCCCAGGTAATGCTCGAAAAGCTCTCGGCTCATCCACCAAGAGTAGAGCGCAAACGAGGCTCCAACCCGCCGTTGCCGCCTCTGGCTTTGATCCCTTCAAGTGAAGGTGGGTGCCTACTCCCCGTCCCACGGGAAAGGGAGACAATCGGCTCCCGCGCCGTTTGTGTTGGGTCAAACGGGTGAGGCGGCTCTCGCACGGGCTCGAGCCTCGGGCGAACCGTAGCACCGCGGCGGCGCCACGGCCACCACACCGCCGACGGGGCCGACGGTTGGCTCAGTCCAGGTTCGAGAGCAGCAGCTCCGCCTCGCTCCAGCTCTCCGGCGGCACCCGCAGGGCGATGTCGCCGCGGCCGAAGCGGTCCAGCGGCCAGTCGGCGGTGAGGGCGGCTTCTATACCGGCCTCGACCAGCGCCTGGTGCCAGGCCCGCGCCGTCTTCACGTCGCCGAAGTCCCGCACGACCTCCCAGTGGTCGAAGCCGGGGTCGTCGACGTGGACCGGCGTCTGGCCGGGGCCGGGACCAGGTCGCCAAGACCTTGGAAGCCAGTCCCGCAGGGCCACGCTATCCCTGCTTCGGGGGACGCTTTGCACGAAGTTGGAGGCCGACCTCGCGCAGCTGGGACTCGTCGACCGGGGCCGGGGCGCCGGTGAGGGCGTCGGCGCCGGAGGCGGTCTTCGGGAAGGCGATCACGTCGCGGATCGACTCGGCGCCCGCGAGGCGCTGGACGATGCGGTCGAGCCCGTAGGCGATGCCGCCGTGCGGCGGGGCGCCGTAGCGCAGCGCCTCGAGCAGGAAGCCGAAGCGCGCCTCCGCTTCGGCGGCGTCGATCCCGAGCGCGGCGAAGACCTTCTCCTGCAGGGCGGCGTCGCCGATGCGGATCGAGCCCCCACCCATCTCCTGCCCGTTCCAGACGACGTCGTAGGCGAGGGCGCGGGCGCCGCCCGGGTCGCCGGGGTCGAAGTCCCCCGCCGGCGAGGTGAAGGGATGGTGCAGCGGGTCCCAGCCGCCCTCCTCGTTGGCCTCCATCAGCGGCCAGTCGACGATCCAGAGCAGCTCGTTCGATCCCGCGGGGACGAGGTCGAGCTCGGCCGCCAGGTCGAGCCGTAGCTGGGCGAGGACCGCGTTGGCGACCTTGGGCCGGTCGGCGACGACCAGCAGCAGGTCGCCCTCCCGCGCTCCGAGCCGCTCGTTCAGCGCCGTCAGCTCCCGCGCGGAGAGGAACTTGGCGGTCGGCGAGCGCCAGCCGTCGCCCTCGCGGAAGGCCCAGACGAGCCCCTTCGCCCCCAGCTCCTGGGCGCGGGAGACGAGGCCGTCGAGGGCGGAGCGCGGCATCTCGCGCCGCCCCGCGTTCAGCCCGCGCACCGTCCCGCCGGAGTCGATTACCCCCCTGAACACTTGGAACTCGGTCCGGGCGAGCGCGTCGGCGAGGTCGACCAGCTCCAGGCCGAAGCGGGTGTCGGGACGGTCGCTGCCGTAACGGGAGATCGCCTCGTCGTAGGAAAGGCGCCTCATCGGAAGCTCCAGCGACGGGCCGCCGACCCGCTCGAACACGTAGGCGAGCAGGCGCTCGTTCGCCTCGATCACGTCGTCGACCTCGACGAAGGACATCTCGATGTCGAGCTGGGTGAAGTCGGGCTGGCGATCGGCGCGGAGGTCCTCGTCGCGGAAGCAACGGGCGATCTGGTAGTAGCGCTCGAAGCCGGCGACCATCAGCAGCTGCTTGAACAGCTGCGGCGACTGCGGCAACGCGTAGAAGGAGCCCGGCTGGGTTCGGCTGGGGACGAGGAAGTCGCGGGCGCCCTCCGGGGTCGAGCGGGTCAGCACCGGGGTCTCGACGTCGACAAAGCCCTCGCGGTCGAGGAACTCGCGCATCGCCGCCGTCACCCGGTGGCGCAGCATCAACGCGTCGCGCATCTGCTCTCGGCGCAGATCGAGGTAGCGGTGGCGCAATCGTGCGTCCTCGCCGACCTCGCCCGAGAAGCCCTCGATCTGGAAGGGGGGCGTATCGGCGTCGGCGAGCAGCCGGGCGCCGCTCACCTTCAGCTCGAACTCCCCCGTCGGCAGCTCGGGGTTGACCGTCTCCTCGGAGCGGCGCACCACCGTCCCGGTCGCAGTCAGCACGTCCTCGGGGCGGAGCCGGTGGCCCAGCTCGACCAGATCGGCGCCGGAGGAGTCGGGATGGAAGACGAGCTGGACCAGGCCAGTGCGATCTCGCAGGTCGATGAAGATCAGCCCGCCGTGATCGCGGCGGCGGTGCACCCAGCCGGCGACCCGCGCCTCCGATTCGACCCGGTTGCCCAGCACCTGCCCGCACCAGGTGTCGCGGTAGCCGTTGGCGCGCAGCGCCGGCGCCTCGCTCATAGAACCACCCGTGAGCGCGCCAATCGCCACGGACTCGAATGACCGGCTGCCACCGTGACGATTGGCGCGCTCACGACGCGCCCCCGGCGATCTCGTCGATCAGCTTCGCGGTGTCGACGGGCCGCTGCTCTCCCGAAGCCATGTCGCGCAGCTGCGCCGAGCCGTCGGCCTCGAGGATCACGAGATGCCGCGCGCCGACGCGGTCGGCATGCTTGAGCTGGCCCTTGAGGCTGCGGCTGGCGAGGTCGAGCTCGGCCGAGAGCCCGGCGTGGCGCAGCTCGGTCGCCAGCGCCATCGCCCGCTGCCGGTCTCCGTCGTCCGCGACGGCGATGAAGGCGTCGCGCCCGACCGGCTCCTCCCCTTCGTCAAGCGCCAGCAGGATCCGCTCGATCCCGGCCGCCCAGCCGACCGCCGGCGTCGCCGGCCCACCCAGCTGCTCGATCAGCCCGTCGTAGCGACCGCCGCCGCCGATCTCCGACTGGGCGCCGAGGCCGTCGCAGACGAAGGAGAAGATCGTCCGGGTGTAATAGTCGAGGCCGCGCACCAGGCTCGGGTCGATGGAGTACTCGATGCCCGCCACGTCGAGCAACGCCCGCACCTCGGCGAAGTGCTCGGCGTCCTCGCCCTCCAGCCCGTCGACGATCGTCGGCGCGCTCGCCATCGCCGTCCGCGTCCCTTCGTCGTCGGCGTCGAAGGCGCGCAGCGGGTTGACGTCGATCCGCTCGCGCACGTCCTTGGACAGCTCGCCCTTGTGGGCATGCAGATGCGCTTTCAGCTCCTCCAGGTAGGCGCGCCGCGACTCCAGCGATCCGAGGCTGCCGAGCCGCAGCTCCACCCCCGGCACCCCCAGCTCGCCGAGCAGGTCGGAGAGCAGCATGATCGCCTCGGCGTCGGCCAGCGGCGAATCGGCGCCGATCGCCTCGGCGCCGACCTGGTGGAACTGGCGATAGCGGCCCGCCTGCGGGCGCTCGTGGCGGAAGAACGGCCCCAGGTAGGAGAGCTTCACCGGCTGCGCCAGCTTGTGCATGCCGTGCTCGATGTAGGCGCGGCAGATCGGCGCCGTGCCCTCCGGGCGCAGGGTAATGCTGCGCCCGCCCTTGTCCTCGAAGGTGAACATCTCCTTGCGGACGACGTCGGTGGAGCGGCCGACCCCGCGCTCGAACAGCTCGGTGTCCTCGAAGGCCGGCGTCGCGATCGTCTCGTAGCCGGCACGCGCGAAGATCCCCGCAGCGGCGCGCTCGATCCGCGCCCGGGCGCGCGCCTGCTCGGGCAGCACGTCGAAGGTCCCGCGGGGCGCCTGGTACTTGCTGGCCATCGTCGCCGCGACCTTACCTGCGGCGGGCGGCTATCGCGCCAGCGCGACCAGGAAGGGATTGGAGGCGCGCTCGGCGCCCAGCGTCGTCGTCCCCATATGGCCGGGGTAGACCACGGTCTCCGCCGGGTGGGACTCGATCAGCGAGCGGATCGAGGCGATCAGCGTCGGGCCGTCGCCGCCGGGCAGGTCGACCCGGCCGATCGATTCCTGGAAGAGCACGTCGCCGGAGAAGATCGCCTCCTCGCCGCGCACCGAGTAGGTGACGTGGCCGGGGCTGTGGCCCGGAGTGAAGATCACGTCCAGCTCGAGGCCGGCCAGCTCCAGCGTCCCGCCGCCGCTCACCTTCTCGTCGGCCTCGTAGCTCTCGTAGGGGCCGAACTCCTTCCAGGGGACGAACGACATGATGTCGGCGAGAATCGGCGTTTCGATCGCCGGGCAGTAGACGGGGGCGCCGGTCGCCTCGGCGACGGGCGCGACGGCGCCGATGTGGTCGAAATGGCAGTGGGTGAGGAGGATCGCCTCGACCGTCACGCCCAGCTCCTCGACCAGCGCCAGGATCCGCTCCGGCTCCTCGCCGGGGTCGACGATCAGCACCCGGTCGGAGCCCTGGCGGCGCAGCAGGAAGCAGTTCTCGGCGAGCGGGCCGACCGTGAGCATGTGGACGTCGAGGCTCATTGCTCCCGGGCGCGGATCCGCGCCCGCTCCCGCCGCCGCCACAACGTCATGTCGATGTAGTAGCCGGCGGGGATGTAGAAGACGAGCATGAAGGCGCCGAGGCCGAGCGCGGCCCCCGGAGCGCGGCGGAAGAGCAGGAAGAGGATGACGGTGAAGATGGCCGCGGCGACCACGCCGCGGGTGATCGCCCCGCGCCAGGTCGGCGGCCGGTCGACCTTCTGGCCGGGTTTGCGACGACCGGCGCGGGCGCGGGCTTTCGCCTCCTCACGGCTGCGCGGGCGGGAGGTGCGGCGGTTGGTGTCGATGCGGCCGCCCTGGGTGCCGCGGTGCTTGCGGCGGCGCTTCTTCCTGGTCTGGGCCATCGCTTGGGAATCTAATCGGTCAGAGACGCCAGCCGCCGCTCGATCGTGTGGCGGTCGGGGTCGAAGCCGCGGATCGGCACGTCCTCGGGGTAGTCGGCCAGGGCGCCCTCGGGGATCAGGCCGATCAGCTCAGCCTCGACCGGGCGGGCGCCAAGCGGCGCCGCCAGGGCGCGCACCCGCTCGACCACCGTCGCCAGCGGCACCTCGAGCGGGTCGTGAACGTTGGTCGAGACCTGGGCGCCACCACTGGAGAGCGGCAGGCCGATCGCCCGCACGCCGCGCGGGCCGCCGCCGGACTCGCGCAGCCCCGCGGCGACGGCGCGGGCGAGCGCGACGTCGCCGCTGTCCAGCTCGAGGTTGAAGGCCGCGAGCGGTGGGCGAGCGGTGAGGAGGGTGGCGCCGGCGGTGCGGTGGGGCCGGTCGGGGCCGCGGTCCGGCCGCAGCTCGCCGGCCTCCATCCGCAGCCACAGCTCCGGGAGGCCGCCGTTGCGGAAGTAGGCGCGCTCGGCGCGCCCCGGGCTGGTCGCCAGCTCGCCATAGAAGAAGACGGGGACGCCGAGCCCGCCAATCTGGTCGGCGACCTCGACCGCCTCGGTGCGGGCGGCGGCGCGGTCGGCCGGGTCGAGCCAGACGAGCGGGCAGACGTCGAGCGCCCCGATCGCCGGGTGGGCGCCCCGGTACGCGCTCATCTCGATCGTCTCGATCGTCTCCTCGGCGCCCGAGACGAGAGCGTCCCGCAGCGGCCCCTGCCCACCGGCGAGCGTGAGGACGGTGCGGTTGTGGTCGGCGTCGGAGTGACGATCGAGCAGGGTGGCGCCGCGGGAGAAGGCGGCCTCCAGGGCGGCGATGCGGGCCGCGTCGCGCCCCTCGGAGACGTTGGGGACGGCGAGCAGCGGCATCTCAGAGGAGCAGCTTGGCGGCATGAGACTCCCGCTCGGAGATCACAGCTAAGACGGCATCGGCCCCTACCTTCCGAGCCTCTC
>DATMRN010000232.1:0-8603 GCA_035566275.1 Solirubrobacterales bacterium
ATCCATAACCATGGCCCGTGGGCGCGGGGTCAGACTCGCCGTGCCCCCGCGCGTCGTAGGAGACGACCTCGTGGCCGGAGCTCTCCAGCGCCCGCGAGCCGTGGAGGACGTAGCGGCGGGTCGCGGTGATCCCGTGACAGAGCACGATCGGGGCCCCCTCCCCCGCCGTCTCGCCGCGAATCCTCGGCGCCTCTCCGTTGCTGAAGGGAGCCGGCTCGCGGTCCTGCGACATCAGCCCAGGGAGGCGACGGCGCGCTCGAGATCGTCGACCGTCTCGAAGGTGAGGCCGGCCAGGGCCACCTTGCGGTGGCGGACGATGCCCTCCTCGTCGACGACGAAGATCGCGCGCCGCACCATCGGACCGGCGAGGACTCCGTAGGCGCGCGCCGTCGCCTTGTCCTCGTCGGCGAGCAGCGGAACGTTGAGGCGCTTCTCCTCGGTGAAGCGCTCGTGCGAGTCGACCGACTGCGGCGAGATGCCGAGCACGTCGGCGCCGAGGTCGTCGAGCCGCTCGCCCTCGTCGCGGTAGGAGCAGAACTGCTTGGTGCAGACCGTCGTGAAGTCGCCGGGGTAGAAGGCGAGAATCACCTTGCGGCCGCGATAGTCGGAGAGCTTGTAGGTCCTGCCGCCGGTGCCGGGCAACTCGAAGTCGGGCGCCTGGTCTCCCACGTCGACCTTGGCCATGCGGTGGCCTAGCCCTTCTCGATGGTCATTTTTTCGATCAGGATGGTCTGTTTCGGTTTTTCGGTTTTGGTGCCGAGCTTGCCGATCCTGGCGACCACGTCGTAGCCCTTGCTGACCTTGCCGACCAGCGCGTATTCCGGCGGCAGAGGGGCTTTTTCTCCGGTGACGACGAAGAACTGGCTCCCCGAGCTCCCGGCGGGCTCGGTCGAGCTCTTCGCCATCGCAACGGTGCCTTTTGTGTAGGAGAGGCTGGCCGGCGGTTTCTCGACGACGCTGTAGCCGGGACCGCCGCCGCCGGTGCCGAGCGGGTCGCCGCCCTGGATCACGAAGCCGGGCACGATGCGGTGGAAGGTGAGGCCGTCGTAGAAGCCCTGTTTGGCGAGGTGGGCGAAGGAGTTGGTGGTCTTCGGCGCCTGCTTGGTGTCGAGGGCGATGTCGAAGGTGCCACAGCTCGTCTCGACCACGACGGTTAGCTTTTCGCCCGCCTTCACCGTCTGCTTCGGCGCCTTGAGGCTGACCTGCTTCGGCTTCGGCGTCGCCACCTGCCTGCAGCCGCCGGCGCTCGCCGTCGTGGTCGAGCCGCCGCTGCCGCTGCTGCGGCCGATCAGGATCGCCGCCACGACGCCGACCGCGATCACCGCGAAGACGGCGAGGATGATCAGGCGGCGGTCGGGGGTCTCCTCCATCGGCGCGAAAGCCTAGATGATCCCGAGGCACGAACGCCATTTAGGCTGCGCGGCTAATGGAAATCGAGGGCATGCCGCTGGCGCTGCTGGTCAACCCCTCCTCGGGAGGGGGCAAGGCGCTGAAGCTGCTGCCGCGGGTCGAGCAGGAGCTGGACGCGCGGCGGCTCGCCTTCCGGGTGCAGCGCACCCGCGACTTGGAGCACGGGGTCGAGCAGGCGCTGCGTGCCGTCGAGGCGGGCGAGGTCCCGGTGGTGATGAGCGGCGACGGCCTGGTTGGCGCGGTCGGCGGCGCGATGGCTGGCTCGGAGACGCCGCTGGGCATCGTCCCTGGTGGGCGTGGCAACGACCTGGCGCGCGTCCTCGGCATCCCCGAGGAGCCGGCGGGCGCCGTCAAGGTCCTCGCCGCCGGCCACAGCCGCCGCATCGACGTCGGCGAGGCGAACGGCGAGCGCTTCCTGGGGATCGTCAGCGTCGGCTTCGACTCCGAAGCCAACCGGCTCGCCAACGAGACTCACTTCCTGCGTGGCAACCTGGTCTACGCCTACGCGGCGCTGCGCACCCTGCTGGGCTGGAAGGCGGCCCGCTTCACTGTGCGGGTCGACGGCGAGCGGGTCCGCTTCACCGGCTACTCGGTCTCGGTCGCCAACAGCAGGGCCTTCGGCGGCGGCATGTACATCGCCCCCGACGCGGAGCTCGACGACGGCGAGTTCGACATCGTCACGGTCGGCGAGGTGGGGAAGCTGCGCTTCGTGGGTAACCTGCCGAAGGTGTTCAAGGGCACCCATGTCGAGGAGGACGAGGTGCGTGTCTTCCGCGCCCCCCACCTGGAGCTGACCGCGAGCCGGCCGTTCCCGGTCTACGCCGACGGCGAGCACCTCACCGACCTTCCCGCCTCCCTGCGCGTCCTGCCCAAGGCGTTGAGCGTCCTCGTGCCGCCGCCGGCCGAGGCTTGAGCGCCTTGGCTGCAGGCGAGACGCGCCCAAGGCGGCCCGGCGGCGCGCTGTTCGGGGCCAAGGCGGCGGCGGCACGGGCGATCGGCGCCGCCAGCCGGGCCAGCGGGCGCGGCGGCGGGACGACCCTCCCCGGCCGCGTGCTGCTGCGCCTCGACCCCGAGGCGATCGCACGGCTCGGCGCTGGACTCGACCGCGGCACGACGATCGTCAGCGCCACCAACGGCAAGACGACCACGGCCGGGATGATCGCCGCCATGCTGGGCGCCGACGGGCGCGAACCGGTCCACAACCGGGCCGGCTCGAACATGACCTGGGGGGTCGCCACCGCGCTGCTGGAGCAGCGTGGGCGCGAGGGGCTGTTCGAGGTCGACGAGGCCTGGCTGCCGCGGGTGGCCGAGCAGCTCGACCCCTCCCTGATCGTGCTCGGCAACCTCTTCCGCGATCAGCTCGACCGCTATGGGGAGATGGAGGCGCTTGCCGACGAGTGGGCCGGCGTCGTCGCCGAGCGCGCCGGCACCGCCCGCTTCGTGCTCAACGCGGACGACCCGCTGATCGCCGACCTCGGCCGCGACGCCGAGGAGCATCCGCGCGAGGGCGTCGTCTACTTCGGGATCGACGACGCGAGCCAGGCCCTCGACGAGCTCCAGCACGCCTTCGACGCCAAGCACTGCCGCCGCTGCGGGCACCCCTACGCCTACGAGCGCGCCTTCGTCGGCCACCTCGGCCACTACTCCTGTCCCAACTGCGGCGCGGTGCGCCCCCGGCCCGACGTGGTGGCGACGGAGATCGAGCTGCGCGGCATCGACGGCTCGCGAGTCGCGATCCGCACGCCGGTCGGCGAGCTGCGGCTCGAGCTTCCCCTCCCCGGCCTCTACAACGTCTACAACGCCCTGGCGGCGGTCGCCGCCGGCATCGAGCTGGGCGTCGTGCCCGAGCGGATCGCCGCCGCCCTGGGCGAGATGCGGGCGGCGTTCGGTCGGGTGGAGACGATCGAGGTCGCCGGCAAGCCGGTCTCGATCCTGCTGATCAAGAACCCCGCCGGAGCCAACGAGGTTCTGCGCACGCTGCGGCTCGAGGCCGGCGGCGAGGGCCTCGACCTTTGGATCGGCCTCAACGACAGGATCGCCGACGGCCGCGACGTCTCCTGGATCTGGGACGCCGACTTCGAGCTGCTGGAGGGCGCCGTGCGGCGCGTCGTCTGCGCCGGGACGCGGGCGCCGGAGATGGCGCTGCGACTCAAGTACGCGGGCTGGCCGCAGGAAGCGATCGAGGTCGAGTCGGAGACAGAGGCCTCCCTTGATAGTGCGGCCGCCGGTGCGTCGGGTCGTCTCTTCGCCCTTCCCACGTACACCGCGCTGCTGGAGCTGCACAAGCTGCTGGCGTCACGTGGACTCGCCAAGGAGTTCTGGCGATGACGGGTGAGGGACGGGGGGTGATCGCGGGCGAGTCCTGTCACGGGGGCGCCACCCGCCCGAACGACCGCAGCGCCGTCACTTGGCACGACGTTGAGTGCGGAAGCTACGCGGCAGACCTTGCTCTGTGGGAGGAGCTGGCGGACGAAGCTGACGGGCCAATCCTGGACCTCGGATGCGGGACCGGCCGGGTTGGATTGCACCTGGCGAGGCGCGGACATCGAGTGATCGGGCTCGACGCTGCTGCTGCCCTACTTGCTGCTTTTGAGGAACGAGCGGCTGGGCTTCTCGTGGATTTGGAGTTGGGTGACGCGCGAGGTTTCGATCTCGAGGGCGAATTCGGGTTGGTGCTTGCTCCCATGCAGCTCATCCAACTGTTCGCGGACGCGAGCGAGCGGGTGACGTGCCTGCAGTGCATCGTCAAGCACCTGCGACCAGGAGGCCAGGCCGCAGTGGCGATCGTCGAGAAGGTTCCCGACGCGGCCGGCCAGACGGGGGGGCCTCCGATCCCAGATGCGCGCGAGGTCAACGGGTGGGTCTACTCAAGCCTGCCGATCGATACTGGCCTTGATGCAGACGCGATCGTCGTTCGCCGCCTCCGGCAGACCGTCTCGCCGGACGGAGAGCTGAGCGACGAGGTCGACGAGACCAGGTTGTGGCGCTTCTCCGCCGAGGCACTGGAGTGCGAGGCGGTCGAAGCGGGCCTCGCGCCGGTCGGCCATCGCGAGATCCCCGCCACCGACGCCCATGTCGGATCGACGGTCGTCCTGCTGGAAAGGGTTGCCTAATGGAGCTGCGACTGCTCGCCCTCTACCCGGACCAGATGAACATCTACGCCGACCGGGGCAACATCGTCTTCCTGCAACGGCGCTGCGAGTGGCGCGGGATCGGCTTCTCCCACGCCGCCGCCGGCCCCGGCGAGCGTGTCGACCCCGGCGCCCACGACCTCTTCTACATCGGCGGGGGGCAGGACCGCGACCAGCGAATGGTCGCCGCAGACATGGTCGAGACCAAGCGCGAGGCCCTGGCCTCCGCCGTCGATGACGGAGCCGTAGTGCTCGCCGTCTGCGGCGGCTATCAGCTGCTAGGACACAGCTACCAGCTCGGTGAGGAGACGCTGCCGGGCCTCGGTCTCGCCGACCTGGAGACGGTCCGCGAGCCGGGCCCCCGCCTGATCGGCAACGTCGCGATCGAGGCCGACCTGGGCGATGGCCCCTGCCTGATCGCCGGCTTCGAGAACCACGGCGGCCGCACCCACCTCGGCGACGGTGCCCAACCGCTGGGCCGCGTCGTCAAGGGATTCGGCAACAACGGCAGGGACGGCCTCGAGGGGGTCCACCGCCAAAACCTGATCGGCACCTACCTCCACGGCCCCCTGCTCCCCAAGAACGCCTGGCTGGCGGACCACCTGATCTCCCTCGCGCTGGAACACCGCTACGGGACCCGCCCGGTGCTCCAACCACTGGACGACGCGATGGAGCAGGCAGCCCACGAGTCGGCCCGAACAGCGGCAATGAAGAGCTAGAAGCTCAGCGCCCGCTCGACCCGAACCCGCCGTCGCCCCGAGCGGATTCGGCAAGCACCTCGACCTCAACCGGCTCGACCAGCACAACCGGCGAGATAACCAACTGAGCGATCCGGTCGCCAGGCTCAACGTTGAACGTGTCCGCGGGGTCCGTATTGAGCAGCAACACCCGAATCTCCCCCCGATACCCGGAGTCGATCAGCCCGGGACTGTTAGGCAGCGAGATCCCATGATCGCGAGCAAGCCCAGATCGCGGCAGCACCAACCCGGCATGCCCCTCCGGAATCTCCACCGCAACCCCGGTCCCAACGCTCCACCTCTCCCCCGGCCCGATATGCGCAGCCTCACACGCATACAGATCGAGCCCAGCATCCCCGTCATGCGCCCGCGTAGGCATGACCGCTCCGTCCCGAAGTCGCGAGACCTTCAATTCCACGGCGTCACCCTAATCCGATGCTCGCGCGGGTCCTGTCCCGGTGAGGGGGCCGAGAACGGAACCGCTGTACCGCCCGCAGGCCCCCTCACCGGGACAGGACCCGCGCGCCATCCCCATTGGTGCTGAGGTCGTTAAACCGGTGCAGCTCAGCAACCGGCACCTTGGCGTGCACCAACACCCCATCGCCCCGCTCGGTTCGCTCCAGGTCACCGGCAACCTCATGCAGCTCGTGCAGCCGCCCGCCCTCGGAGTAGGGAATCAACAGCTCGACGTCGGCCAGCGTCTCCTCGAACGCGGCCTCGATCCGCTCGCGGAGAACGTCCAGGCCTTCGCCCGTCAAGGCCGAGACCAGCACGGCCTCGGGGTGGTGGATACAGACCTCGTGCCTCGTGTCCTCGTCCAGCAGGTCCGCCTTGTTGAGGACGAGCAGTCGCGGCTTCTCGCCGGCGCCGATCTCCTCCAGCACGTCGTCGACCGACCGCATGTCGACCAGCCGGCGCTCCTCCGGCGCCGCAGCGTCCACCACGTGCACGATCAGGTCGGCCAGCGCCGTCTCCTCGAGCGTAGCCTTGAACGCCTCGACGAGCTGGTGGGGAAGCTTCTCGATGAAGCCGACCGTGTCGGTCAACAGGTAGTCGCGGCCGGCCAGCTCGAAGCCGCGGGTGGTCGGGTCGAGAGTGTGGAAGAGCCTGTCCCCCACGCCCGCCTCGGCTCCGGTGATCGCGTTCAGCAGGGTCGACTTGCCGGCGTTGGTGTAGCCGGCGAGGGCGACCCGCGGGATCGAGGAGCGCTCACGGCGGGCGCGCATCACGCCGCGGTTGCGCTCCAGCCGAGCCAGGCGCCGGCGCAGCGCCGCGATCCGGTCGCGGGCGAGGCGGCGGTCGGTCTCGATCTGGGACTCGCCCGGGCCCCTGGTGCCGATCCCACCCCCGAGCCGCTCGAGGTGGGTCCACAGCCCGCGCATGCGGGCGAGGTTGTACTCGAGCTGGGCCAGCTCGACCTGGAGCTTGCCCTCGGCGGAGTGGGCGTGGTCGGCGAAGATGTCGAGGATGACGGCGGTGCGGTCGATCACCGGCACCCCGAGCGCCGCCTCCAGGTTGCGCTCCTGGCGCGGCGCCAGCTCGTCGTCGCAGGCGACCACGTTGGCGTCACAGGCGCCGATCTGCTCCTTCAGCTCGGCGAGCTTGCCGCGGCCGAAGTAGCGGTCGGGGTCGGGCGCCGCCCGCTGCTGGACCGCCTCGCCCGCCGTCGCCACCCCGGCGGTGCGCAGCAGCTCCTTCAGCTCGGCGAGAGGGTCGCCCTGCTCGCGGCCGTCGGCGATGCCGATCGCCAGGGCCCGCTGGCGCGCTCTCGAGCTCGAGACGCCGGCGTTGCCCGCGCCGTAGCGCGTCTGCGTCCTGCGGCCGTTTCTCGAACGTTGCACTCGACTCGATTGTAGGCGCCGGCCTCCCGGGGATAGGCTTACGGGCAATGAAGGTCTTCGTGACCGGAGGCACCGGCTTCATCGGCGGCGAGGTCGTTCGCCAGCTCCGCGCACGGGGCGACGAGGTCGCCTGCCTGGTCCGCACGCCCGAGAAGGGACAGAAGGTCGCCGACCTCGGATGCGCGCTGGTTGCGGGAGACCTCGGCGACTCGAAGGCGATCCGGGAGGGCATGGAGGGCTGTGACGCCGTCATCCATGCCGCCGCGATGTATCAGGTCGGGATCCCGACCTCCCAACGCCCGGCGATGCGCGAGGCCAACGTCGGTGGCACCGAGCGCGTCCTGCGCGCCGCGCTGGAGGCGAAGATCCCCAAGGTCGTCTACGTCTCCACCGTCGGGATCTTCGGCAACACCGGCGGCAAGGTGGTCGACGAGTCCTACGAGCACCCCGGCAAGGACTTCACCTCCTGCTATGAGGAGACCAAGTGGGAGGCCCACCAGATCGCCAAGCGGATGATCGCCGACGAGGGCCTGCCCTGTGTGATCGTCCAGCCGGGCGGCGTCTACGGCCCCGGCGACACCTCCTCGATCGCCGAGCTGCTCAACCAGTTCCTCTCGGGAAAGATGCCGCTGATGCCCTTCCCCGAGCTGGGCATCTGCCTCTCCCACGTCGAGGACATCGCCGGGGGGATCGTCCTCGCGCTCGACAAGGGCGTGCCGGGTGAGACCTACGTCATCAGCGGCCCGGTGACCACGGTGCGTGAGGCGATCGGCGTTGTCGCCGGCGCCACCGGACGCAAGGCGCCGAAGCACGCGATCCCGACTCCGCTGATGAAGGCGATGATCCCCATCGGCCCGCTGGTCGGCAGGATGATGGGGCAGCCGCCCAACCTGCGCGAGCTGATCTCCTCCGCCGACGGCGTCACCTTCTGGGCCAGCCATGAGAAGGCGAGCCGCGAGCTGGGCTACGCGCCGCGGGGGCTCGAGCAGGGCCTGCGGCAGACGCTCGAGGCCGAGGGCAAGCTGCCGGCCACCCCGGCCGCCTGAGCCCAGCGCAGAGCCCGATGCGTGTCATCGACGTCAAGCACCTCGGGCGCCCGCACGTGATCGGCTGCTGGGAGGTCGACGGCGCCCTGGTCGACCCCGGACCCGAGTCTTCGATGGGAACGCTGCTGGAGGCCCTCGACGAGCAGCCGCGGGCGCTGCTGCTCACCCACATCCACCTCGACCATGCGGCGGCGACCGGCGCCCTGATGCGACGCTGGCCCGACCTAGAGGTCTATGTTCACGAGCGTGGCGCGCCGCACCTGATCGACCCCTCCAAGCTCCTCGCCAGCGCCAAGCGGCTCTACGGCGACGCGATGGAGTACCTGTGGGGAGAGATCGTCCCGGTGCCGGTGGAGAACGTGAAGCCGCTGACGGGCGGTGAGACGGTGCTGGGCATGAAGGTCGCCTACACGCCGGGGCACGCCTCGCATCACGTCT
>DATMRN010000233.1:0-11784 GCA_035566275.1 Solirubrobacterales bacterium
TCGCGCGAGAGCTCTGGGCGCTCAGGCCGGGAGGCCGGCTCCGCTCGGGCCCCCGCTTGTGCGCGTGGGAGCATGAGGCAAGGATACCCCTCGCCTGCCAAGATCCCGTGCAGGTTGGGGACTTCTGTGGTACCTTGAGACGACCCTTTACGTATCCAATTAGAAACGGTTGGGTTTTTCTATGCCACCAAACCGGGTCCAGCTGAGCAACGAGATGCTGGTCGCCGCGGTCGGCGACGCTTGGTCCCCCTCCGAAGTGGACGCCGCCGCCGAGCTGCTGGCGAGCGGCAACGGGCAGTTTCCCGCGGGGGTGCGGACGATCCCGGCGGGCCTGGTCAGCGCCGTCCAGCGCGAGCGCCTGCTCGCTGCGATGCTGGTGGCCACGGCGGAGCTGGGCTACCGCGAGGTGTGCGTCGAGGACGTGCTGGAGCGCGCCGGCGTCTCCCGCCCCACCTTCTACGAGCACTTCGAGAACAAGGAGGACTGCTTCCTACAGGCTTTCGACTCCGGCGCCGAGCGGATGTGGACGCGGCTCACGGCGGCAGCGAGCGAGGGCGGTGAGAGCTGGCGCGACCGGCTGCGGATGGGGCTGGAGGAGCTGCTGCGCTTCATTACCGCCGAACCCGAGGTGACGCGGGCACTGATCGTCGAGGCGCGCGCCGCGAACCCGGCGGCGCTGCAGCGCCGCGACGCCGTGCTGGACCGCTTCACCGCCTGCCTCGACGCCTGGGTACGCGAGGAGGCGGCGGCGCCCTCGGCGCTCGCCGCGGCAGGAATCGTCGGCGGCATCGAGGCGCTGCTCTATGCGCGAATCAACAAGGGCGATACCGGCGACCTCGACTCCCTCCTCCCCACCCTCATGTACTTCGCGGTCCTGCCCTTCGAAGGCCACGAGGTGGCAAGCGGAGAGCTGGGCGCCGCGGCGCGCTGAGACTGGATCCACCAGTCCTTCGTCGTAGACTTGCCGTATGCGCTCGGGAGGTGCTGGGTGGCAGGCGTTTGCGGGCGCTGCGCGCTGTTACTGGTTGGAGATCTTTCCGCTGGCCCGCCGCGAGTTGCGCGAATGGCGGCGGCGGGCGGCGGCGATTCCGGACCCGGAGCTGCGCTGCGACGCTCTCTTTACCCACCGAACCAAGGGCCGCCGACCGGAGGGGCTGGCAGCCTTCGCCCTCCTCGCACCCCCCGCCGACCGTCACCGTGTGATTCGAAGCACGGTCGCGTTCGAGTCGCTACTCGACTACATCGACACCGTCTCCGAGCATCCCGTCGAGGATCCCGTCGCCAACACGCTGAAGCTGCACCACGCCCTCGCGGTCGCGGCCGACGTGGCGATTGAGCCGGAGGATTACTACGCGTTGAACGGCGGCCGCGACGATGGTGGCTATCTGGCGGCTCTGGTCGAGACCTGTCGCGCCAACCTGGGGCCGCTTCCGTCATATCCCGTGGTGGTGGAGGCGCTGCGCAGATGCGCGGGGTTCGACGCCCAGGCGCAGGGCCTCAACCATGCGCTTCTGTTTGGGGCGGATGAGGAGCCGGCTGCCGCCTGGGCGGATCGGACTGCGGGGGAACTCAAGTTGGAGGGGGTGCTCGAGTGGTGGGAGATGGTCGCCGCCGGCGTCTCCCCTCTCCCCTTCGGCGCCCTGATGGCCGCCGCCTCGGATCCGCTGATCGCCGCAGAGGACGTCTCCCGGTTGGAGGCCGCCTATTTTCCCTGGGTTGCGGCGCTGAGCGGACTGCTCGACTGCCTGGTCGATCTGGGCGAAGACCAAGCCGGCGCTAATCATGTTCTCCGCTACGGCTCAGAGGAGGTTGCGGCGGAGCGTATGGGGGCGATCGCATCGCGCTCTCTGGAGCTGGTCTCGGAGCTTCGCGGCGGTGAGCTGCACGAGTTGATCGTGGCGGGCCTTGGCGGCTACTACCTCGCACAGCCCGACGCCTGGCTGCCCGGCCGGGAGCGGATCGCCGACGGCGTGCTGGCTGCGCTGGGGAAATTCGCGCGACCGGCTCTGACGGTGCACTGCCTCCGCCAGGGCAGGCCGAGAATGGCCCTGCGGTCGGTGGGCGCTTTCGCGTAGAGGTTGTCTCTCCTAATCGCGTGCCCGGCAGCCGCGGACGATCGTGGTGGCGAGGCGGCGCTTGCCGGCGAAGGTATAGGTGGCGCGGGCGAAGGGGAAGAGGCCGGCGGTGAAGCGCGGCGGCAGCGGGCAGGAGGCGCTGAGGTAGCTGCGGAAGGCGCCACGGTAGCGGTAGCGGCGGCCGAAGGTCATCTCGAAGCTCGTCAGGTGCGGCCAGGGGCCGATCGAGCGCGGCAGGCTGGCGCGGAGCGCGGTGCCGAAGGCGCCGGGGCGGTGGCGGACGACGAAGGGCAGGACGAAGGAGACGGGCGGCTTGGCGGAGAAGGCGTGGACCCAGACCGCCACCCCCCCGCCCCTGGCGCGGCCGTTGAAGGCGAGCAGGCGAGCGTGGACCGCGAACGGCGCCTGGTGGGGGACGAAGACCTCGGCCCGCAGGCGGCCGTGGCCGACCAGGGCGCCGGCGCAGCGTTCGAGCGCCTGCGCGCCGGTGGCGTTGCGCAGCCTCTGGCGGGGGCAGAGCGGCAGGCCGCGGGTGAAGAGCAGGCCGCGGCCGGCCAGCGCCAACTCGATCCCGCCGAGCCGGGGCAGCGGCGAGCCGTCGGCGGTGCGGAGCCGGCCCGAGAGGCTGACCGCCGCCGGGGCGGGGCGGTCGCGGGGCAGCCCGCGCGGCGAGATGCCGCCGTCGAGGGAAACGATCAGGTTGCCCTGCTGAACCTGTTCGCCGCGGGCGAGGCCGCCCAGCGCGGCGAGCGCGGCGACGACGGCGAGGGCCGCCAGCCCGGCGGCTCTCGCCCCCCACGCCCCGCCGCCTGCCGCCGCGCGCCTCATCTCACCCGAACCTGGAGAACTTGAAGGAGCAGTAGTTGAAGCCGAAGGCCAGCACCGTGTTGTTGGCGAGGTTGCCGTTATGGACGAAGCGGGCGGTGTCGCGCTGGGCCTGGATCGTGCTACCGGCGCGCAGAGCGGCGACGATCTTCTTCAGGTAGGACTCCTGCTGTTCCAGGTAGGTGAACCACTTCGCCAGCTTGGCCTGGTCGGCGGGCGGGCGCGGCACCGGGGAGATTTTGCGCACGGTGCCGGCGAAGATCTTCGCCGCCGCCGAGAATTTGCCCGCGGCGACGGCGAGGCGTTCGGCGCGAATGTCGTCTTTCACCCCTTTCACCGCCTTCTGGGTGGCGAGGGCGTCGGGCTTGCAGACCGCCTCGAGCTGGGCGACGTATTCGCTTCGGGTCGGCCCGCCTTCGGCGGCCGCGATGCCGCTGGCCGTCAACGCCGCGAGCGCCGCGAGCAGCGCCGTCGCCGCGACCTGCCGCGCCCGACTTCCTCTGGTACCGAACCTCCCTGCGCCTGCGTTCATCCTCAGCCTCCATTCCTGTTCGCGATTGCACTCAAGCTTCTGCCTCCGCCGCCTCGATATCGGCCCCGTGCAGGTCCAGCCGCGGCAGGATCCGGTCGAGCGCCGCCGGCACGTGCCAGACCCGCTCGCCGAGCAGCAGCATCAGCGCCGGCAGCAGGACGATCCGCACCACCGTCGCGTCGAGCAGGATCGCGACGGTCAACCCCACCCCCATCTGGCTCACCGTGGCGATCGGCGCGGCGGCGAAGGAGACGAAGACGGCGGCCATGATCGCCGCAGCGCCGGTGATCACCCCGGCGGTCTTCTCGAGGCCGAAGGCGATCGCGGCGCGGTTGTCGCCGCCCGCCTCGTGGCTCTCGCGCATGCGGGCGATGAGGAAGACCGCGTAGTCGATCGAGAGCCCGAAGGTGACGCCGAAGATCGCCCCGGCGCCGACGGTGTCGAGGTATGGGTGGCCGCCGAGCGGGTAGCCGGCGGGCACCTTGCAGATCAGCGTCATCACCCCGACCGCCGCCCCCACCGAGGCGAGGTTGAGCCCGACCGTGAGCGCGGCTAGGAGCGGCATGCGCAGGATCGCGACCAGCATCAGGAAGGTGATGAGGACGATCGTGCCGATCACCAGCGGCAGCCGCGCCTTGGTGGCGGCGCCGTAGTCGTTGAGGGTGGCGGCGCCGCCGGTGACTCCGGTCTGCAGGCGGCCCTTGCCGCTGAGCCGTTCGGAGTCGGCGGCGAGGCGGGCGCCGACTTCGCGCGAGCCCCCCGTGTTCAAGCCGTCACGGGGGATGACGAGCATCCGCGCCCCCTGGCCGCCGCGGCCGAGGTCGACCGCCTCGCCGGCGAGGGCGCGGGGCCGGGACCGGGCGCCGTCGAGGGCGGAGAGGACGAAATAGCCGGAATCGAAGAGGCCGGGCGAGGCGAGGCGCAGCTGGGAGGCGCGCGAGAGGGGGCCCGCGGCGGCGGAGACCCTGACCCCGGCGCGGCGCAGGCCGGCCTGGAGCGGGTAGGAGCGGCGAAAGCCGGTGGCGAGGCCGCCCTGCAGCGCGCCGGCGCCGCCCTGCAGCGCGCCGAGGCCGGTGGCGAGGCGCTGCGCCCCGGCGCCGAGGCGGTCGAGGCCGCCCTTCAGCCCGCCGGTCGCGGCGGCGAGGCGCTGGGCGCCGCCCTGCAGGCGCTTGCCGCCGGCAGCGAGGCGGCCCAGCCCACCGTCGAGGGCGCTCGCCACTCCCCGCAACCGCCTCACTTCGTCACGGATGGAGGCGAGAACGCGGACCAGGATCGTGGCCTGTTCGGCCTGCGGGCCAAGGGAGGGGTCGCTCGCCGCGGCGCTCTGAAGCTCGTCGCGCAGCTTCCGGGCCCGCGCCAGCCCGTTGCCCTGCACGCTGGGCAGCAGCGAGCGCAGGCCGAGGGCCAGGGTGAGGCTGGCGACGCCCGCTTCGCTCTGGCCGTCGGCGAGGCGCTTCGATCCCGCCGCGACGCGGCCGATTGCGGCGGAGGCGCGTTCACCGCCCGTCGCGGCGCGGGCAAGGCCGGAGGCGATCAGCCCGGCGCCCGCCCTGGCGCGCCCGGCGCCCGCGCCGAGCAGGCCGCCGCCCGCGCTCGCGCGGCCGATCCCGGCCCGAAGGCGCCCCACCGCGGCGGAGGCGTGGCGCAACCCGGGACCGAGCCGCGCCAGTTCGTCGAGCCCCCCGGCGCGCCCCCCACCCCGGGGCCGACGGGCGGGGTGTTCGGCGGCGGCGAGCTTTTCTCCCAGCCTGCGCAGGGGCCGGCTCGCCCGCGCGATCGGAGCCGGGCCGATCACCGCCGCCACACCCGGCTGGCGGGCGATGCGACGCTGCCAGCCGGCCAGGAGCCCGAGCAGGTGCGGCGTGGTTACCGGCCCCTGCCGCGCCGCGGCGACAAGCACGAAGGGCGCCTCCCAGCCGGGGCCGATCGCGGCGTCGATCGCTTCGGCGCTGCGGCGCGCCGGGCTGTCGGTGGGCAGCTCGCCGACCCCCGGGGCGCCGGTGTTGAAGGCGAGGGCGGGGGCCGCCAGGAGGGCGAGGGGAATCGCGATCAGCGCCGCCGCCAGGGCGGGGCGGCGCAGGGCGGCGCCGGCCGCGACGGCGACCTGCGAGCCCTGGGCGCGGCGGCGGGGGCCGACCCGCCCGGCGTTGATCCGCTCGCCGAGCAGGGCGAGCAGCGCCGGCAGCGGGCCCCAGGCGATCGCGACGCTGATCGCGGTGACGACGACCAGCGCGGTGGCGAGCGAGACGAACAGCGTGCCGGGTTGGATGAAGGCCGAGGCGAAGATCGAGACGAACAGGGTCGAGCCGGCGACGATCGTGGTGCGTCCGGCGCTTCGGCGGGTGCGCAGCGCCGCCTCGCGGGGGCTGCGCCCGGCGGCCAGCTCCTCACGAAAGCGCGAGACGATGAAGAGCGAGTAGTCGACGCCGAGCGCCAGTCCCATCATCGTGCAGACGACGAGGGAGAGGGCGTCGATCCGCATGAAAGAGCTGAGGAGGACGAGGACGCCGCGCCCGGTGAGGACGGTCATCGCGCCGAAGAGGAGCGGGATGGCGGCGGCGAGCAGCGAGCGGAAGACGAGCAGCAGGACGACGATCAGCAGCGGCGCGGCAAGCAGCTCGGCGCGCTCGCTGGCGCTGAGCGATTCCTTCTGCAGGGCGCGTGAGATCGAGGCGAAGCCCGACTGGGTCGCCACCAGCGGCGGGCGGATGCGCGCCGCCAGGGTGCGTTCGAGCGCCGGCACGGTGTGGCGGATCGCCTCGTCCAGCGGCAGGTGGTAGTCGACGAGGACGAGCGCCCGGCGCGGCTCGGGGCGGAGCCCGGCGACGGCGCCGCGGTCCCAGGGGGAGATCGCGGTAGCGGCGGGGTCGCGTCGCAGCGCCGCGACCAGTCCCGGCCCCTGGCGCTCGATCGCCGCCGCCGGCCCGCGCAGCATGATCGCGAAGGGCGAGGAGTCGCCGAAGTAGCGCTGGGCAAGCGCTTCCCCGCGGGCCGAGGAGGTGCCGGCGATCGAGAGCGTGGTCGGCTTCAGGTCGCGCTCGACCCGCAGGCCGATCGCGCCGAGGACGGCGACGCAGAGCAGCGCGAGCACGAGCATCCTCCCCGGCCGGCGCAGGATCATGGTTAAGAAACCTAGAGCTTCCTATTTAGAGGCGCAATCCTTAGTGGCCAGGACGGGACTCATGTTGTGGCTCTTTCCGTTTTGGCCGACGAGCTTCACAGCTGCATGTGCCGCTCGAGCGCAGAGGCTGGTGGAGTTGACGAGCAGGCCATTACGCCCACCCTTTATGGAGAGGACGAGCTTGGTCACTGGGATGTCGGGGATCGCTTCGAAGCCGATGCCGATCGCTCCATCGGCGGTGTCGATGCGACCGTCGAGGTTGATTTGGACCTGGCCGTTCAGCGAGGCCACCAGGTCCGGGAGCTGGTGGGAGGAGGAGCGCAGATAGACCGGGCCCCGCAGCGGCCCCCGCAGGAGCGGGCTCCAGGCCGCGGCGTGGCCGTAGATCGAGCTCTTCGGGCAGCTTTCGGCGGCGAATTCCGCGCTTGTGCAGACCGCTCGGATGTGGCTCGGGTCGAGCAGCTCGGTGCGCGGCAGGGTGAACGCGGCGCGGGCGATGTTGGCGTCGCCCGCTCGCGGGAGCAAGACGGCGCGAAGGCCCGGGTGCCCGTTGCGGGCGTCGGCGCCGAGCAGGCGCAGGCGCAGCTTGGGGGCGAAGCCGAGGCTCTGGCAGTCGGCGATTTGGAAAGGATCGAGGACCCTGAGCGGCGTATAGCCGCCTTCGCCGTCGAAGCCTGGTGCTGAGCCGGTCAAGGCACTCGCCACCGACATCGGTTCGCAGCTGGTCGGGTTGAGGGTGAATTCGGGCCGGTCCAGGTAGATGCGGAGGTCGCGGAGATGGAGCGGGACGCCGTCGACGATCTGGGGAAGCGGGGCGGAGCCGGAGGAGTCGACGGAGAGCTGGGCGGTTTCGGGGTCGATGCGCAGCGCCTCGCGCAGCACGACCGTGCCGAGGTCGAAGGGGCCGATCGTGACCGGGGTGACGATCGCGAGGCTGAGCGGGGCGCCCGCGTAGGGGCCGGCGAGGTAGATCCTTCCCGGCGCCCAGGCGAGCACCGAGCCGACGCCCGCGCCGAGCAGGGTGCGGCCGACCTGGGAGGCGGGCGGGCAGGAGGGGCTCGCCTCCTCTTCGGCGCCGGTCTTGCCCGTGGCCGCTTCGATCGCCGGCTCGGAGCAGGGCGCGATGCCGGCGAGCCTGCCGCTCAGCCCCGGAGGCAGCTCGATCGAGAAGTTGGCGATCTCCCCTTCGCCGTCCTGGCGGGAGAGGCGCGCGTAGAAGGGGGTGTAGGCGCCGGCGGCGTTGTTGAGCGAGCCGGCGATCAGCTTCGGCTGAAACGGCGGCGGCTCGGCCGGCGGGCAGGGACCGCCCCGCGGTCCTCTTTCGATCGCGAAGGAGTCGCTCGCATGGCGCGGTTCGAGCGGCCCCGACCATGGCGTGAGGTCGGCCTGCACGGCGTAGCCTCCGCAGGCCGGCGGGCTCGCAAACGGCGCCGTCTCGCCCTGCCAGAAGCGCAGCGTGAGGCGACTGAATGGAAGCTGCGGGGCTTCTTCGATCACCGCGGTGAGCCGGCCGTTGCGCGGATCGGGTTCCAGCCGGCTTGCCAGCTTGACGAGGACGCCGGCCGCCGGCGCCCTGGCGACGATGTAGATCGCGAAGCGGGAGCCGGTGGGGTTGTCGAACGGCTTGGCGATGTAGAGGGCTCCGCTCGCCTTTTCGGCGAGGATCGGCGTCTCGATTTCGACTTTGCCGATCTTCGAGTTGTCGGGGCAGCCTTCGCCGGCGCGCGAGCGGGCCGTCTCGCGTTCGAGCTGCGCGGGAGTGCAGGCGCCGAGGCCGGAGGCGAGCGAGGGGTTGAGCGAGAAGCCTTCGGGCAGGGCGATCCTGGCGCTCTTGAGGCTCGAGGCGGCCGGCGTCAACGGGTCTTCCCAGAACTGCGGGACGGCGAGCGAGAGATCGAAGCCGGTGGGCGATTCGGTCGCGTCGCTCGTCGGCAGCGCTTCGATCGTGGGGTCGAAGGGAAGGCGATCGCAGCCGAAGAAGGGCCCGGCTTCCGCGTTCGCCCTGGCCCAGCTTTCGGGTTCCTCCCAGGAGTCGGCTTCCAGCGTCGCGGTGAGCGGTTCGCCGCAGGTGTCGGGGTTGGCGAGGAACGGCCTCGGCTGGGAATCCACCGTCTCGCCGCCCCCCGAGCAGCTCACTTCGGCGGAGGTCAGCGAGACGGGGAGGCATTCGCGACCCCGTTCGGCGTCGTGGCTCGCGGCTGCGGGAACGCCCCAGATGGTGACCGATATGTCGCGGGGTTCGCCAATGGTGGTCAGGTTGGGCGTGGTCACGGTGAGCCCGCCGTCCTGGGGGCGGACGGCGAGCGGCATCAGCTGGGAGACGATGAGGGCGCGGAAGCCGAGCTCGGCGGGGATGCCGGGGCCGGTGAGCGCCATGTCGTAAAGGGGGAAGCTCACCCTCGCCGACGAGGATTCGAGGGTGAAGGAGAGGCTGATCGTGCCGACCTGCGAATCGGCTGGGCATGCGGCACGTATCCCTTCGGCGAGGAGTTGCGCCTGGGTGCAGGTCCGCACCGCGGTGGTGCTGCCCGCGAAGCCGGCCGGCAGCTCGACCACCGTGGTGCGGGGGTCGTTGAAGGTCCTGCCGCCGGCGCCGTGGGCGAAGTCGAAGGCGATCGTGACGTCGCCGTGGGCGCCGGCCTGGGTGCTGGAGGGAGTGACCTCGAAGCTGCCGGGTTGGATTCCGAAGTGGTGTCCACTGCCCGGCGGAACCGGCTGGGCGGCGGCCGGCCCGGCGATCGAGAGGCAGGCGAGAAGAGCAAGCGGCAACACACCGACAGCGAGCACGGTCGCGAGTTTCAAGACGCCTCTCATAACCCGAAGACGAATTCTATGGTCGAGACGTTTAGATTGGCACCTGGTAGGCGGCGGCGCGAGGCGCACGACCGCGAAGCGACAGCTCGATGTTCCTGTGCCTACCAGCAAATACAACGTAGTCGCTTTGTTACACTGCTTCCATGGCCGCCAAGTCCAAGCCGTTCAGCATCCGCGTCTCGGCGGGCACCGAGGAGCTGATCGCCGCCGAGGCGCGGCGCACGCATCGCAGCAAGGGCGCCGTGATCGAGGGGCTCGCCGAGGAGGCGCTGCGGGCGCGGATGTTCCCCGGCATCGCCTTCCGCGGCGAGGACTGGGACCGCCGCCCCTGGGTGATCGGGACGGCCTTCGACGTCTGGCAGATCGTCGACGCCCAGCGCGATTTCGGCTCGGTCGAGGCGATGGTCGCGGAGGGCAACCTGAGCGAGCGCCAGATCCGGCTCGCTCTGGCTTACCACGGGCGCTTTCCCGAGGAGATCGAGGAGGCGATCGCCGCCAACCGGCGGCCGTTGGCGGAGCTGGCGGCCGCGTATCCCTTCATCGACACCCGCGCCCCGGCCGGCTGAGAGAGGCGCGCCTTGCGCCTGCTGCTTGACGCCCACCTCTCGGGCCCGCGGCTCGCCGTTGCCCTACGTGCTCGCGGCCACGACGTCCGCGCCGCCGACGAGGAGCGCGAGCTCGACGGCTGGGCCGACGAGGCGCTACTGGCCCTGGCGACCGACGAGGAGCGCGTAATGGTCACCTTCGACGTCAAGGATTTCCCCGAGATCGCACGTCGCTGGGCCGAGGCCGAGCGTCCTCACGCCGGCTGCGCGATCGTCGTCGGGATCGACCACGGCGAGTTCGGGGCGATCCTTCGGGCCCTCGAGCGGCTGCTCGAGGAGCGCTCCGATCCGGGCGCCTGGCATGACTACACCTGCTTCGTCTCGCGCGGCAAGGATTGAATCGGAGGTATCAGCGCCTGGCTCCGCGGTAGCCGTGCCTCTTCCCCTTGTGCTTCTTGCCCTTCTTCCCGCAGGAGACGGCCAACAACGGCCTGAAGTCCTCCACCTTGCCGTTATGCCCGACGAAGTCGGCCGTGGCGTGATGCGGTGAGGCGCAGAGGTCGGTGCTGTTTTCCAGCAACCCCTTGCCGCCGCCCTGCATTTCGAGGGTGAACTCGGTCACCGGGGCGTCGGGGACCGCTTCGAAGGTATTTCTGATCTGGCCGTTGTTCACTCCTTCGACGTGGCCGTCGAGGGCGATGTTGACCTGGTTGTTGTGAAGGGCTGCCACCAAGTCGGGGAGCTGGTGGGAGGAAGACCTGAGGTAGACGGGGCCTTCCAGGGGTTCGGAGAGGATCGGGGTGATCGCCTTGGCGAAGCCGTAGACCGAGCCCGCCGGGCACTTTTCGCCGGGGACGTTGCCTTCTTTGAAGACCACCCTGGTGCAGATCGTCTTGATGTGGGCGTTGAAGAGGAACTCCGAATGGGGCAGGGTTACCTGGGCCGAACCGATGTTGGCGTCGCCGGGGCGGGCCCTCAGAACGGCTTTCAGCTTCGGGGCGCCGCCGCGGTGGGTGGCGCCGATCAGGCTCAGCTTCAGCTGCGGCTTGAAGCCGAGGCCGTTGCAGCCCGCCGCCTGGAAGGGGGAGGAGACCGTGACCGGGACGTCGTCGGCTTCGCTTGCGAAGTTCAATCCCGAGCCGAGCAGGGTGCTCGCGGTCGAGGTCGGTTCGCAGCTGGTCGGGTTGATCACGAATTCGGGCTTGTCCATGTAGATACGGATATCCCTGAGGTGGGTTGGGACGCCGTCGATGATGTGGGGGATCGGGTCCGATCCCGTCGCGTCGACGAAGACTTCGCCGGTTTCGGGGTTGACCTTGAGCGCCTCGCGGACGACGACGGTGCCGAGGTCGAAGGGGCCGACGTGGGCGTCGGTGATCGAGACGACCGAGATCGCCGAGCCGTGGTAGGGGCCGGCGAGGTAGATCTTGCCTGGGGCCTGGGCGAGAACGGAGCCGACGCCCGCGCCGACCAGGGTGTGGCCGATTTCGGAGGCGGCGGGGCAGGAGGGGTCGGCTTCCTCGAGCGCCGCTTCGTTTGCGTGGCTGCGCGATTTGGCCTGGGCGATCGCCGCATCGGAGCAGAGCGGGATGCCGGCGAGCTTGCCGATCACGCCGGGGGGGAGCTTGATCGAGAAGTGGGTGATCTCCTGTTCGCCGTCTTCTCGGGTGAGGCGGATGTAGAAGGGGGAGTACTGGCCCGCAGCGTTGTTGATCGAGCCGGCGGTGAGGCCGGGTTTGAAGGGAGGCAGGCCGCCGGAGGGGCAGGGGCCGCCGTTGACGCCGTGTTCGATCTGGAAGGAGTTGGCGGTGAGATGGTGGGATTGCAGCGGCGCCGACCAGGGGGTGAGGTCGGCCAGCGCCGTATAGCGGC
>DATMRN010000234.1:0-5682 GCA_035566275.1 Solirubrobacterales bacterium
GTCGGCGAGCTGCACGTACTTGCCGACCAAGGCGATCCGCACCTTGCCCTCGGCGGCGTCGGCGCGGCGCACCATCGCCTCCCACTCCGCCAGGTCCGGCGACGGCGCCTCCATCCCGAAATGGTCGAGGACGAGGTCGTCGACGCCCTCGGCCCGGAAGACGAGCGGCACCTTGTAGATGTTGTCGACGTCGTGGGCCGAGATCACCCCCTCCACGGGGAGGCTGGCGAAGAGCGCGATCTTGCTGCGGATCTCGCGGTCCAGCCGACCCTCGGAGCGGCAGACCAGCGCATGCGGCTGGATCCCGATCCGCCGCAGCTCGTTGACCGAGTGCTGGGTCGGCTTCGTCTTCAGCTCACCGGCATGGCCGACGTAGGGCACCAGCGTCAGGTGGACGAACATGCTGCGCCTCGGCCCGAGGTCGGTGTAGAGCTGGCGGATCGACTCGAGGAAGGGCAGCGACTCGATGTCGCCGACCGTGCCGCCGATCTCGGTGATCACGAAGTCGACCGACTGCGACTCGGCGACGATCAGGATCCGCTGCTTGATCTCGTTGGTGATATGCGGGATCACCTGCACGGTGGCACCGAGGTAGTCGCCGCGCCGCTCCCGCTTGATCACCGAGTTGTAGACGGAGCCGGCGGTCACGTTGGAGGCGCGCGAGGTGTTCTCGTCGGTGAAGCGCTCGTAGTGGCCGAGGTCGAGGTCGGTCTCGGCCCCGTCCTCGGTGACGAAGACCTCGCCGTGCTGGAACGGGCTCATCGTCCCCGGGTCGACGTTGATGTAGGGGTCGAACTTCTGTAGCTGGACCCGGTAGCCGCGGGAGACGAGGAGGCGGCCGATCGAGGCGGCGGCGATGCCCTTGCCGAGAGCCGAGACCACACCGCCGGTGACGAAGATGAAGCGGGTGTCTCCCGCCCTGCTCATAGTGCGAAACCGAGTCCCGCGTGCATCGCAATCTGCTTCTCTGCGGGTGGGATTCGGTCGAAGCCTTTATTCATCTTCTGCCGAGCGAGTCTAGCCACCGCAGTGGCGGAACCGAATCGATCGCCGCCGAGATAGAGCGCATCTCGCCGTAAATCGTCAGCGCCACAACGACGGCGAGAGCGATCAGGCGCCCTGTTCCTCCCAGCGTCGTCAGCAGCCAGACCCCGGCGACCGCCCCGACCAGGTTCGAGCCGGTGTCGCCGAGCATCGCCCGCTCGCGCAGGGTGAGCCAGGCGCCGACCAGGATCGGGCCGGCGAAGATCCCAAGCAGCTCGATCGGCGCGACCGTCCACGCCCCGAGGCAGAGGCCGGCGCCTAGCAGGACCAGCCACTTCTCGGCCCGGCCCGGCCTCAGGTCGAGCAGGTTGAAGAGGTTGGTGGCGAGGATCAGCAGCGCCACGTCGGCCAGGTAGCGCCATGATTCCAGCCCCCGCCCCGAGACCACGTAGGCGGCCAGGGCCAGGGCCCCGATCGCCTTGATCGCGCCGGTCGAGAGCCGCCCCTCCCGCAGCGCCCGCGCGTGCCCCCGCCAGCCTCGCGGCGCGCCGGCGGCCTCTCCCCCACCCAGGGCGTCGTCGAGGAAGCCGAGGAAGGCGACGCCGATCACATAGGGAATCCAGCGGCGCAGGTGGGGATCGAGCAGTTCGAGGTCGGCGCGGTCGTTGAGGAAGGCAAGCGGAGCGAGCGCGACCAGCGCCGCCGTCGCCAGCACCGCCCCGAGCGGGAAGGCGAGCCGGGCGCCGCGGAAGTTCTCCCGCGCCAGCCCGGCGTCCACCAGCCCCCGCGCGCCGGCCGGGACGACCAGCAGCGCCAGCGCGATCGAGAGCGGGAAGCCGATCCAGTGCACGATCTCTCAGTGACCGGGGGGCAGCAGGTCCGGCAGCAGGCGGTCGGCGCTCCCCTTGACGCCGAAGCTGCCCTCGGCCCCAAGCATCGCGAAGACCATCGCCACCCTGCCCGCGACCATGTCGACGTCGTCGACGCTGGAGAGCGCATTGCTCTGGAAGAAGGAGACCGAGGAGGGTTCCGCCGTGGAGATCTCGACTCCGACCGCCGGCGTCCGGGTCGCCGTTATCCCGCTCATCAGCGCCGACTCCAGCCGCCCGGCCGAAGCCCGCTGCACGGGACCCATGCCTTCGGGCTGCCAACGGACGACGATCACCCCGTCGAGCGCCCCGAAGTTGCCGCTGGCACGCGAGAAGAGAGGGCTGCGAACCAGTTCCAGCAGGGTGCCGCCGCGCACCAGCTGGCGCCCGATGCCGGTTCCGAGCGCGGTCACCGTTTCCGGGTTGCGCCGGACATCGGCGAACCGGGTCTTCGAGAGGTCGCCTGCCAGCGAGCGCAGGTCGACCGGCTCCCGCACCACCCCCACCCCCACCAGCCGCGCCCCGGTCGGCCCCAGGGCCGTCTCGATCGCCGAGGAGACGTTGCCCGGCAGACCCCCCAGGGCGACGATCCCTATCCGCTTGCCGGCCAGCCGGTTGCGGACCAGCACCGGGTAGATGCGTTCGGCGAACTCGTTGGCGCGCCCCAGCTCGCCGCCCAGCTGGCCGGCCCGGGAGCGCGCGTCCTGGAGGTTGCCGATGAGGCTGCGCTCGAGGTCCTTGCGCGTGCTGGTGACGACGCCCCCCCCGAACTCGGCGCCGATCAGGATCCCGATCGCAAGGGCGAGGAAGACCGCGATCAGGGATGTGGCGTGGTAGCGCGCGCTGTAACCCATCGGCGGGGAAGGCTAGATGGTCGGTCCGGGCCTCCGCTACAGCCCGAGCCAGATCCTGATCTTCAGCCAGACCAGCTGGACGAGGTTGTTGAGGGCCGGCGAGGTGATGATGACGATCGCCAGCAGGATCGCGAAGACGGCGAGGAAGAGGATCGCGGGGCCGAACGGGGAGCTGGGGGTGTAAAGGCGGCTCACCCCCTTCGCGTCGACCAGCTTCTCGCCGATCCGCAGCCGGGTGAGGAAGGTCGAGGACATGCCGCCGCGCTTGCGGTCGAGGAACTCGATCAGGTTGAAGTGGGCTCCGACGCTGACGATCAGCGCCGCCCCCTTCTCATATGCCATCAGCATCGCCACGTCCTCGCTGGTCCCGGCGGCCGGGACGAGTGTGTGCTCGAGCCCCATCTCCAGCAGGCGCTCGCGCCCCGGCGCCCGCCCGTCCGGGTAGGCGTGGACGATCAGCTCGGCCCCGCAGCGCAGCGCCTCGTCGCTCGCCGAGTCCATGTCGCCGAGGATCAGGTCGGGCCTCATCCCCGCCTCCAGCACCCCGTCGGCGCCGCCGTCGACCGCCACCACCACCGGCCGCACGTCGCGGATGTAGGCGCGCAGGGCCTTGAGGTCGCGGCGATGGCGGTCGCCGCGGACGACGATCAGCACGTGGCGGTCGCGGAAGGAGGCGCGAGTCGCGGGGAACTCGACGCTGCCGGTCAGCAGGTCGGTCTCCTGGCGGACGTGGGCGACGGTGTTCTCGGCGAAGTCGGCGAGCGCCTCGTTGACCCGCTCGCGCTGCTCGTCGAGCCGGCGCTCCAGCTCGACCACCCCCAGCACCCTGCCGCTCAGCACCTCCTGCCCCTGGACGCGCACCGTGCCGCCCTCGATCGTCACCGGGTCGCCGTCGCGCAGCCGCTCGAAGAGGTCGCCGTCGGGGGCGTCGACCAGGCGGATCCCCGCCCGCGCCAGCATCAGCGGGCCGGCGTTGGGATAGCGCCCGTTCGAGGACTCCGACGCGTTGAGGACGGCCCGCACCCCGGTCGCGATCAGCTCCTCGGCGGCGATCCGGTCGATGTTGACGTGGTCGATGACCGCGACGTCGCCCGGGCCGAGGCGCTTGACCAGGTGCTTGGTGCGGCGACCGAGCCGGGCGGTGCCGTGGATCGTCTCCGCGGCCGACGCCCCGTTGCGACGCGAAAGCAGAGCAGGGAAGCGACGGCGACTGGCGGTGGCCACGGGAGGAGGTTAACCGCTTGCCAGAGCGATGCCGGGCAATCAGGCGGCGGCGAGCAGCTCGCGCGCGTGGCGGGTGGCGGCCTCGTCGGAGCGCCCCCCGCCGAGCATGCGGCGGATCTCCTCGACCACGCCCTCGCCGTCGAGACGCTGCACGGTCGCCGTGGCCCGCTCGCCGCCGACGTCCTTCTCCAGCCGGAAGTGGGTGGTGGCCAGAGAGGCGACCTGCGGCAGGTGGGTGATGCAGACGACCTGGCGGCCCTCCCCCAGCGCCCGCAGCCTCTCCCCCACGACCCGCGCCGTGTTGCCGCCGACCCCGGCGTCGATCTCGTCGAAGACGAGCGTGCCGGCCCCTCCGCCCTCGCCGAGCCCGCTCAGCGCCAGCATCACCCGCGACAGCTCCCCCCCAGAGGCGGCGTCGCGCAACGGCGCCGCCTCGATCCCAGGATTCGGCGCGACCCTCAGCTCGACCGTCTCGCGGCCTCCGGCGCCAAAGCCCTCAGGATGCGGCTCCAGCATCACCCCCAGGGTCGCGCCGGGCATCGCCAGCCCCTCCAGCTCCTTCGCCACCTTCTTCTCCAGCGGGCCCGCCGCCTTGGCGCGCCCCTTGCTCAACCGCTCCCCCAGCTCCCCGCGTCGCCGCTCCGCCTCGCCGAGAGCGACCTCGGCCTCGGCGGTCCGCTCCTCGCTGCCCTCCAAGCGCTCGACCTCCCCCCGGCAGCGCTCCGCGTGGGCAAGCACCGACTCGACGCTGCCGCCGTGCTTGCGCTTGAGGCGGTCGACCGCGTCGAGCCGCTCCTCCACAGCGACGAGCCGCTCGGGGTCCGCCTCCAATCCCTCGGCGTAGTCGCGCAGCTCAGAAGCGACGTCGCCCACCTCGACCGCGAGCGCGCTGAGCCGCTCGGAGAGCGCATCGAGCCCGGAGTCGACGCCCGCGGCGCCTTGCAGCAGCGCCTCCGCCTGAGCGAGCGCGCTCGCCGCCCCGCCGCCATCCTCGTCGGCCCCGGCAACGCCGGCGTGCGCTCCCGCCGCCGCTTCGCGCAGCCCCTCGGCATGACGCAGCCGCTCACGCTCAGCTGCCAGCTCCGCCTCCTCGGCGGGATCGGGGGCAACCTCCTCGATCTCAGACAGCTCGTAGCGATAGAGGTCCAGGTCGCGCTCCCGCGACCCATCGCGCTCCCGCAGCTTCTCCAACTCGGCGACAAGGCGCCCGCACTCCCGATGCGCCTCCCGGTACCGCCGCCGCACCTCCAGGTGTTCGGCCCCGGCAAACCCATCCAGCACCTCCATCTGCGCCGAGGAAATGGTCAGCTTCCGATGCTCATGCTGCCCGTAGAAGGCAACCAGCCTGCTGCCAAGGAGCTTCAGATCAGAGGCCGAAGCAGCCCGTCCGCCGACGAATGCGCTGGTTCGCCCCGAGGCCGCGACTCGCCGGCCGAGCACCACCTCATCGGCTCCCTCAGGCAACCGCTCCGCGACCTCCGCTATCTCCGACTCGCTCAGCAACCCCTTCGGAAGGTCGAAGACGCCCTCGACCCAAGCCTCCTCCGCCCCGGGTCGGACAATCTGCGGTCGCGCTTTGCCGCCCATCAGCAGATCCAATGAATGCGCCAATACGGTCTTCCCCGCCCCGGTCTCCCCGGTAATCGCATTGAGCCCGGCCCCAAAGCGCAACTCAGCCTTCTCAATCAAGAGCAGATTCTCTATGCGCAGCTCGCGAAGCACGCCACCCTGTCTAGCACCGAGAGGCGACG
>DATMRN010000235.1:0-9537 GCA_035566275.1 Solirubrobacterales bacterium
CAGGTGGGGCTGATGGTGGTCGGCTACGGCGCCGCACAGATGGCCTACAGCCTCGGCCTCAAGCAGGTCGTGATCGTCGACGTGATGACCCTGGCCGGCCTCTTCATCCTCCGCGTCGCGGCGGGCGCCAGCGCCGTCGACGCCCACGCCTCGGAGTGGCTGGTCCTCTGCACCGGCATGCTCGCCGCCTTCCTCGGCTTCACCAAGCGCCGCCAGGAGGCGGTCTCCGAGTTGCACCAGGGCACCAGCAGCCGCCCGGTCCTCGAGCACTATTCGCTCCCATTCCTCGACCAGATGGTCTCCCTGGTCACAACCGGGACGGTGATCAGCTACGCGATCTACACCGTCAACTCGCCGCTGATCGGCAGCCGCATGATGCTGACCATCCCCCCGGTCGTCTACGGCATCTTCCGTTACCTCTACCTGATCTACGACCGCTCAGACGACCGTTCCACCGCCGCCATCGTCGCCGAGGACAAGGGCATGATCGCCGCCGGCGCCAGCTTCGCGATCATCGCCTTCCTCCTCCTCTACGTATTCAAGTAGGAGTCAGTCCGGCTGGACGGCGAGGTCAGAGACCAGTTCGGTCTTTCCAGAGCGGGTGAACTGGAGGTCGATCGTCTCGTCTTTGCGGTAGGTGCCGAAGAGCCCCAGGTACATGGCCAGCCAGCGGCCGGTGCCCACCCTCTCCTTGACGATCTGGCGGGTAAAGACGATCTCGCCGGCGCGCACGCGGTAGTCGGCGTCCTCCCTCTGTTCGACCCCGTTGACGAAGACGACGAACGGCGGCTCCGCACTACCCGGCAGTTTGACGCGCCGACCAGCCGCGTAGCTGCCCTTGGGGATCTCGGCGCCGGAGTCGCTCACCTCATTCACGCTCCAGAGTCTCCCGAACCACCTCGAAGGGCGTGTCGTGGCCGGCCGGGTCCAGCTCTTCGCGCATGACGCCGCCGCGGAATGGCATGAAGGTCCCGTCGCCCCGCACATCGACCCCGGCGGTCGGTTTGCGCAACAATCCCTTCCCACTGATTTGGAGTCTGGCGTGGACCTGGTCGGCGGAGGAGAAATCCCGCAGCGACGAGACAGGTCTCACCGGACCCTCGGCCCGGATCTCCAGAGCCCGCCTCCTCATCCCGGCAATGGCCTCAGCAAGGTCGTCGAAGCTCACATGCTCCACCTCCGACCCGTGCCGCACGGTCAGCTTCCACGCGCTCATAGGGGCGCAGCGTACGGAACCTGAAAGGGGCGTCGGGGGTGCGTCCCGGGCGCGGCGTCCTGCTTTTCGCACAGACCACTCAGCGAGAGCCGTCTCGCCCCCGGCGAAAAGCCCAGCGCCTGGGACGCACCCCCGACGCCCCCACCCCGCCAAGTCTCTGCCGCTACGCGCCCCGCCGCGGCCGTTTAGGCCGCCGAGCCGGCGGCCCGACGATCTTCTCGGGGCCCTCACGCCCCTCGATCGCCACGTACTCCCGCTCCCGCGCCCCGGTGTAGACTTGCCGCGGCCGGGCGATTTTCTTCTCCGGGTCTTCCTGCATCTCCATCCACTGCGCGACCCACCCCGCGGTCCGCGGGATCGCGAAGATCACGGTGAACATCTCGGCCGGGATCTCCAGCGCCTCGTAGATGATCCCCGAGTAGAAGTCGACGTTCGGATAGAGCTTGCGCGAGGTGAAGTACTCGTCGTCGAGGGCGCGCCTCTCCAGCTCGCGCGCGATCTCGACCAGCGAGTTGTACTCGGTCGCCTCGAAGACCTCGTCCATGTGCTGCTGGATGATCCGCGCCCGCGGGTCGTAGTTCTTGTAGACGCGGTGGCCGAAGCCCATCAGTTTCTCCTCGCGGTTCTTCACCCTCTCGAGGAAGCCGGGAATGTTGTCCGGGCTCTCGATCCGCCGCAGCATCCGCAGCACCGCCTCGTTGGCGCCGCCGTGCAGCGGGCCGTAGAGCGCCGCCACCCCCGCCGCGACGGCGGAGTAGGGGTCCACGTCTGAGGAGCCGACGCCACGCACCGCGTTGGTCGAGCAGTTCTGTTCGTGGTCGGCGTGAAGGATGAAGAGGACGTCGAGCGCCCGCGCCAGGCGCGGGTCGGGCTCGTACTGCATCTCGGTCTTCTTGAACATCATCGAGAGGAAGTTCTCGGCGAACTTGAGGTCGTTGTCCGGGTAGACGTAGGGCAGCCCCATGTTGTGCCGGTAGGAGAAGGCGGCCAGGGTCGGCACCTTGGCGATCAGCCGCACCGCCGCCATGTAGCGCTCTTCGGGGTCGTTGATCTGCTTCGCGTCGGGATAGAAGGTGGAGAGCGCCCCGACCCCGGCGAGCAGCATCCCCATCGGGTGGGCGTCGTAGCGGAAGCCCTCGAAGAACTGCTTCAGGTCCTCGTGGACGAAGGTGTGGTGGGTGATGTCGTGGGCCCAGCGGTCGAGCTGCGGCCCGGTCGGCAGCTCGCCGAAGATCAGCAGGTAGGCGACCTCGAGGAAGCTGGAGCGCTCGCAGAGCTGCTCGATCGAGTAGCCGCGGTGTTCGAGGATCCCCGCCTCGCCGTCGATGAAGGTGACCGCCGAGCGGCAGGAGGCGGTGTTGGTGAAGGCCGGGTCATAGGACATCAACCCGAAGTCGTCCTCGGAGACCTTGATCTGGCGGAGGTCCATTCCCCGCACGGTTCCGTCCGCGATCGGCAGCTCGTAGGCCTGCCCGGTGCGGTTGTCGGTGACGGTCAGCGACTCCGAGCCGGCGGCGCTGGCGCCATCGGCGGTTGCGTCTTTGATCTGCTGCTCGGTGGCCATCACCCCTCCTCGAGCTTGTGTTCAGCTGGAGCCGCCAGTATCGCAGCTCGGTTCATCCGGCTTTGTTGCCCTCCGGGTAACGGAGAGGGCTACTCGGCAGGCGCCGGGAGCGGCTCGAACTGGGTCATCGCGCGCAGCGTCTCGAAGCGCTCGTCGATCTCCTCGCGGCTGAGGCGGGAGACCCGCTCGGTGCCGAACTCCTCGACGTTGAAGGAGGCGAGGACGGTGCCGTAGCCCATCGCCCGGCGCAGGTTCGCCTCGTCGAGGCCGCCGTCGTGGCTGTCGAGATAGCCGAGGAAGCCGCCGGCGAAGCTGTCGCCGGCGCCGGTCGGGTCGCGCACGTCCTCCAGCGGGAAGCCGGGGAGGGCGAAGAAGCCCTCCTCGGTGAACAGCGCCGCGCCGTACTCGCCCTGCTTGGCGACGACGGCGCGGGGTCCGTGCTCCATCACGGCGCGGGCGGCGCGGGCGAGGTTCGACTCGCCGGTCAGCTGGCGGATCTCGGCGTCGTTGACGATCACGCAGTCGACCTCGGCGATCGCCGCCAGCAGCGAGTCGCGGGCGGTGTCGATCCAGAGGTTCATCGTGTCCAGCGCGCAGAAGCGCGCCTCGGGGCATTGGGCGCGGACCTGGCGCTGCAGGTCGGGCTGGATGTTGGCGAGGAAGAGCGTGTCCGCCGCTTTGGATGCGTCGGAGAGCTTCGGCTCGAACTCGCCGAAGACGTTGAGCTGGGTGTCCTCGGTGTGGGCGACGTTGAGGTCGTACTCGTAGCGGCCGCGCCAGAAGAAGGACCGTCCGCCCTCGACCTGCTCGACGTCGTCGGTGATGACGCCGCGGCGCTCCAGCACCTCGAACTCGGCCGCGCCGAAGTCCTCGCCGACCGGGCCGACCGGGCGCACCTCGGTGAAGAAGCTGGCGGCGAGGGAGAAGTGGACGGCGGTCCCTCCGAGCATCCGCTCTCGCTCCCCGAAGGGGGTCTTGACGGAGTCGAAAGCGATTGATCCGACGACGGTGAGCGACACGGCGGTCGAGGATATAGGCCGGACGAATATGGTTCGCGCGTGAAGGCGATCCGGATTGATGAGTTTGGTGGGCCCGAGGTGCTGCGGTACGTCGAGGTCGATGACCCGGTTGCCGGGGATGGTGAGGTGGTGGTCGAGGTTGCTCGCAGTGGGGTCAACTTTGCCGATACTCATGCGACTCGGAACGACTATCTGGCTGAGCAGGCTCTGCCGATGATCCCCGGTGGTGAGGTGAGCGGGCGGACGGCTGACGGGCGGCGGGTTGCCGCTCTGCTGATGAACGGCGGCTACGCGGAGAAGGTCGCTGTGCACGAGGCGGCTTTGATTCCGATTCCCGACGGGGTCGACGACGACCAGGCCGCGGCGCTGCTGCTCCAAGGGCTGACTGCGATGGCGCTGGTGCAGCGCTGCGCGCGGGTCGAGGCCGGTGAGACCATCGTGGTCGAGGCCGCGGCGGGCGGCACCGGGACGCTCTCGGTACAGCTCGCGAAGCGGGCCGGGGCCAAGGTGATCGGGCTTGCCTCAACCGAGGAGAAACGGGCGTTGGTCGAGCGGCTTGGCGCCGACGCCACGGTCGACTCTCGCGCCGACGATTTGAAGGCGTCGATCCTCGAGGCCAACGGCGGCGAGAAGGTCGACGCGGTTCTCCACATGAGCGGCGGCGACGCCTTCGACGCCGAGCTTTCGGCCCTGGCGCCGCTGGGGCGGATGGTCGTCTTCGGGATCGCCTCGCGCGAGCAGCGCGAGGTCTCCACGGCGGCGCTGCTGCGCGGCTCCAAGTCGGTGGTCGGCTTCTGGCTCGTCCACCTGCTGCTCCGTCGTGACCTGGCCGCGCCGATGATCGGCGAGCTGCTCGGTGCGGTCGCCGCGGGAGAGCTGGAGGTGACGGTCGGCGGCGCCTACCCGCTCTCCGAGGCGGCCCGCGCCCACGAAGACCTGATCGGTCGCCGCACCAGCGGCAAGCTCTTGCTCGACCCCTCCAAATGACCGCCTTCGAGGACCTCGGGCTCTCGCCCGGCATCCAGCAGGCGATCGACGAGCTGGGCTTCGACGAGCCGACGCCGATCCAGGAGCAGGCGATCCCCGAGCTGCTCGGCGGCCACGACGTGATCGGCCAGGCCCAGACCGGGACCGGCAAGACCGCCGCCTTCGGGCTGCCGCTGCTGCAGTACCTCGACTCTGCAAACGACGAGGTGCAGGCGGTCGTCCTCACCCCGACCCGCGAGCTCTGCATCCAGGTGACGCAGGCGCTGCGCGCCTACGCCGAGCACCTCGACGTCGAGATCGTCGCCGTCTTCGGCGGCGCCCCGATCCGCTCCCAGCAGGCACAGCTACGGGCCGGCGCCCAGGTCGTCGTCGCCACCGTCGGGCGGATGATGGACCTGATGTCGCGCCGCTCGCTGGTCCTCACCGCCGCGCGCTACGTCGTCCTCGACGAGGCCGACGAGATGCTCGACCTCGGCTTCATCGAGGACGTCGAGAGGATCCTGCGGATGTGCCCGAGCGGGCGCCAGACGGCGCTCTTCTCGGCGACGATACCGCCGCCGATCCAGCGGCTCGCCGAGGGCTATATGTATGACCCGACGACGATCCGGATCACGCCGAAGAAACTGACCGTGGACGCGATCGCGCAGGCATTCATCGAGGTGCCGGCCAAGGACAAGGCGGCGCGGCTGGTCGAGCTGTTGAAGACCGAAGAGCCCGAGCAGGCGATCATCTTCTGCCGCACCAAAATCGGCGCCTCGAAGCTGGAGAAGACGCTGAAGGACAAGGGGCTCGACGTGAAGGCGCTGCACGGCGACCTCAGCCAAGGCGTCCGCGACGGCGTCATGATCGCCTTCAAGGACCACCGGGTGAAGCTGCTGGTCGCGACCGACATCGCCGCCCGCGGCCTCGATATCGAGCACGTCACCCACGTCATCAACTACGACGTCCCCGACTCCTCCGAGGTCTACGTGCACCGGATCGGGCGGACCGGGCGGGTCGGCCGCACCGGCCGCGCCATCACCTTCGTAACCCCCGCCCAGCGCGAGGAGATCAACCGCATAGAGCGCGACGTGAAGACTTCGATAGGTGAGTGGGAGAGCCCCGAGGAGCGCCTCGAACACGCGCCCCGACCCCGTCGCCGAGAGCGGCCGGAACGAAGTGAGGAGCCCAGCGACGAAAACGGCGCGAAGAAGACCGCCGAGGGCAACACCAAGCTCTTCGTCAACCGCGGCAAGCGCGGCGGGATAACCGAGGACGACCTCCGCTGGGCTCTCCGCGAGGGCGCCATCGTCCCCGACGACGATGTCGCGTCGGTCAGGGTGTTGGAGCGCTTCTCCTTCGTCGAGTTGAAGGCCGACCACGCCGAGCGCACGGTCGAGTTCCTAGACGGCACCAAGGTCAATGGCAAAGAGATTCGGTTAGAGATCGCCAAAAGCTGACCTGACGGATTCGGCCCGCTCCACCTACCCTTCCGTCAACGCAGCGATCTCGCCGAGCAGCCGCTCGAAGTCGATCGGCTTGGCCACGTAGCCGCTGATCTCTAGATCGGTCGGTGAGGCGGCATCCGCTTCGTCCTGATGAGCGCTGACGATCAGCGCCGGAGTTTCCACCCCCTCGGCTCGCAACTCCCGCAGCGCGTCGATGCCGGACTTGCGCGGCATCATCGCGTCGAGCAGGAGGAGGTCGGGCTCGCCGCGGTGCACGGCTTCGGTCACCTCCTGGCCGTCGGCGGCGGTCTCCACCTGGTAGCCGGCCATCTCCAGCCGGGTGCGAAGCAGGAGCAGGATCGTCTCGGAGTCGTCCGCGACAAGGACCTTGGCCATCAACGCGCCTCCGTCGCCTGACGGTCGGGGCCCGCGGCTCTCCTGGCGGCGGATGCCGGCAGGCGGACCCGAAACGTCGAGCCCTTGCCCGGAGTGGAGGTGACGCCGATCGTGCCGCTGTGCAGCTCGACCAGCGATTTCGAGATCGCCAACCCGAGCCCGGTTCCGCCGACGCGCTGGGTCAGGCCCGCGTCGCCGCGGGTGAAGCGGTCGAAGATGTGCTCCAGCTGGTCCTCGGGGATGCCCGGTCCGTCGTCGCTCACGGCAATCTCCACTGCAGCATCGACGAGGGCCGCTGTCACGCGAATCGACGCTCCTTTCGGGCAGTACTCATGCGCATTGGTAAGGATATTCACCAGTACTTGGCGTATCCGGTCCGGCTCGATGTCAACCAGGGGCAGGCCGCCCTGGGTCTCCTGGCTCAGCGTCTGCCCGGCCGCCTCGGTCTGAGTCCGCATCGTCCGCACCGCGTCCTCGATCAGCGGCGCGACCTCGGTCGGGACCGGCCTGATCGTCAACCGCCCGGCGTCGCTGCGCGCCAGGTCGAGCAGGTCGTTGAGCAGTCGCACCAGGTGGCGGGAGTTGTCGAGGATGATCTCGACCGTCTCGGCCTGCTTGGGGTCGAGCTTCTCCCGCTCCAGCATCAGCAGCTCGGCGAAGCCCTGGACCGAGGTGAGCGGGCTGCGCAGCTCGTGGGAGGCGGTGAGGACGAACTCGTCTTTCACCCGGTCGAGCCGGTCGCGCTGGCTGGCCTCGCGCTCCAGCTCCCCGGCCATTTCGTTGAAGGCGGCGCCCAGGGTCGCCGTCTCCGACAGGCCGCCCACCTTCACCCGGGCGCTGCGGTCGCCCTCGGCGAGGCGCCCGGCGGCGTCGACCAGCTCCTCCAGCGGGTGGCGCATCGAGGCGATCAGGCCGCTGAACAGGAGCAGCGCTCCGGTCAGCCCGGCGATCAGCCCGGCGGCGACCAGCAGCGCCGTGTTGCGGGTGTCGGTCGAGATGTTGTCCTGCAGCTGCTGCCGCCGGTTCTGCTGGGCTTCGACCGTCGCCCGCGCTGCTGCCGGGTGCCGGTCCCGCGCCAGGCGCACCCGGGCGGTCATCTCGACCTGGTAGGAGCGGGCGATCGAGCTCTCGAAGTCCTGCCGCTGCTGGATGAAGCGGGCGACGCCGATCACCGCCATCGCGGTCAGCACTGCGAAGCCGATCGCGAAGCCGATCCGCAGCCTGTTGGCCAGCGACGGGTTCAACCGGTGACCTGGTCGGGCATATGCTTTCGCGGCTATGGGCGACGAGGCTACAGGCACGGCCGACGGCTCGGCGCAGGCGCCGGAGGGGATCGATCGGGCCGGGGTCGAGGGCTGGTTCGCCGAGCGCGTTCCCGGGGTGGCGTTGCCGCTTTCCTTCGAGCGGATCTCCGGCGGGCACTCGAACCTGACCTACGGGGTGGGCGACGCCGCCGGGCGCCGCTGGGCGCTGCGCCGCCCGCCGCTCGGCAAGCGCCTCGGCTCCGCCCACGACATGGGGCGCGAGCACAAGGTCGTCTTGGCGCTGGGGCCGACCGAGGTTCCGGTGGCGCCGGTGGTCGGGCTCTGCGAGGAGGAGAGCGTCAATGGGGCGCCCTTCTACGTCATGGAGTTCGTCCAGGGGCCGATCCTGCGCGGCCTGGCGGAGGCGGAGGTCTTCCCCGACGAGGCCGACCGGCGGGCGATCGGCGAGCGCGTCGTCGACACCCTTGTCGCGATCCACGCGGTCGATCCCGACGCGGTCGGGCTCGGCGACCTCGGCCGCAAGGAGGACTACGTCGCCCGCCAGTTGCGCCGCTGGCACGGCCAGTGGGAGAAGTCGAAGACGCGCGAGCTGGCGGCGATCGACGCGGTGCACGAGCGGCTGGCCGCACGCATCCCCGAGCAGGGCCCGGCGACGATCGTCCACGGCGACTACCGGCTCGACAACATGATCCTCACGCCGTCCGGGGAGGTCGCCGCGGTTGTCGACTGGGAGCTCTGCACCCTGGGCGACCCACTCGCCGACGTCGGCCTCTTGATGGTCTACTGGCCGCAGCGGGGCGAGGAGACGATCGCCCTCGGCCAGCCCGCCAACCTGGCCCCGGGCTTCCCGACCCGCGAGGAGCTGAGGGCCCGCTATGCCGAGAGCTCCGGCCGCGACCTCTCCCAGCTCGACTTCTTCGTCGCCCTCGGCTACTGGAAGCTGGCGATCATCCTCGAGGGCGTCTACGCCCGCTACGCCGCAGGACAGTACGGCAAGGTCGACGAGGGCATCCAGCCCTTCGCCCGCATAGTCGAGCGCCTGGCCGAGGCAGCCGACGAGGCCGAGCGGCGGGGGGGCTGAGGCATGTGCAGTTCGCTTGACAATGAGGCTCCCGGCCTGAAAGGGTCGCTTTAGACCCAAGTTTGGTAAAGAACGCTCGTCCAGCGGTTTACGCGACCTTCCCACCCTCGATGCAAGGAGACTCTGTGAAGTCCATACGCAAGCGACTCACGTATTCGAATGTGATGTCGTCGATCGCCGTCTTCCTCATCCTCGGCGGCGCGACCGCCTTTGCCGCCAGCAAGATCGGCTCAAATCAGCTGAAGGCGAACTCGGTGACCACCGGGAAGATCAAGAAGAACGCGGTGACCACGGCCAAGATCAAGAACAACGCGGTCACCAACTCCAAGCTCGCCGACGGCTCGGTGAACTTCGCCAAAATCGCGCCAGGCACGAACGTGATCGCGACCGCCAGCGGTTCCGTGGCGGCAAACCAGGGCGAAACGACCCCGGTTAACATTCCGCTCAGCGGTACCACCACGTTTACGCCGCCCCCAGGCGTGGTCGACCAGGTGAACGTAGAGGTCAGGGGCAGCCTGAACAAAACCGGGGCTGCTGTTTGCAGCGCTACGGTCGAGCCCAACATCAACGGCAATCCGTGGG
>DATMRN010000236.1:0-5144 GCA_035566275.1 Solirubrobacterales bacterium
GGCCTCCGCACCCCCGACCTGGCGAGCGGGACCCCCGGCATTGCGCCACCGCTGCCAGAGGTCCCTCCCGAGGTCGAGGTGGGCACCGCCGAGATGATCGAGGCGGTGCTGGAGGAGCTCGCCGCCTAGGGCGCCGTCACCGCCCAGAGGCCCTGGACGAAGTCTTCGCTGCCCACTTCTTCGTTGAACTGCGCGGCCAGCCCGAACCCGAACCGCGAGACGCTGCCCATATCGAAAGTGACGCTTTTCAGGTTTTTCGAGGCATTGATCAGGTAGACGCAGAGCTGTCCGGCTGTGGCCTGTGGAGTCTGCTGGCCGGCGCCAGGGCAGGCCGGGGTCGGCGAGGCGCCGACTTTGAGGACGTTGGCTTCCGGAGCGGCCGGCGTGCCGGCCAGCGGGAACTGGAAGCTGGTCGAGGATCGGACGACCGTTGCTTTGTCGGTGCTTGCGCCGAGGTCGATTGTGCCCCTGAGCGTCTGCCCGCTCCTAAGGTTCCCCAGCAGGGGCGCGACGTCGTTGCCGAGTTTGGCGAGCGTCACCGCGCCATTGGGGATTTTCGCCGTCGTCACGACGTTGTTGCCGAGTTTGTTGGTGCCGACGACACCGTTGGCGATCGCCTCGTTGGTGACGGAGCTCTTGGCCAGCTTTGCCGCGGTAACGGCGCCGTTGCCGATGTTGCCCGGGCCGACCGAGTTCGGGCCCAGCTTGCCGGCGACCACCGAGTTCGGGCCCAGCTTGCCGCTGGTCACGGCGCCCTTGCGGATGGCGACAGTGGTGACCGCTCCCCGCTTCAGCTGCCTGGGACCGACGCTGTTCTTGGGGATGCCGGCCGCGACCGCGGCGCCGCCGAGGGCGACGAACAGCGCGATCGTGGCGATCACGTTGGAGTAGTTCAGTTTGGGTCTTATTCGAGACATGCTCGATGCGTTCTCCTTTTCGGTTGCCTTGCGTTGCATTCGGGCGCTGTGCCGGATGCCCTTCGTCTCATCGGGCATACTTCCCCAACATGGAGCAGGCCGAGTCGATTTGGCACAACGGCGAGTTCGTCGCCTGGGAGGACGCCAAGGTCCACGTTCTCAGCCACGGCCTGCACTACGGCACCGGCGTCTTCGAGGGGATCCGCTGCTATGAGACAGAGCGCGGCCCGGCGATCTTCCGCCACCGGGAGCACCTCAACCGGCTCGAGAAGTCGGCCGAGCTCTATTACTTCGACCTGCCCTACTCGGCTGAGGAGCTGCGCGCCGCGACGCACGAGTTGATCCGGCGCAACGATCTTCGCTCCTGCTACATCCGCCCACTCGCCTTCCGCGGCTACGGCGAGATGGGGCTGTTCGCGCAGAGCGCCCCGATCGAGGTGATCGTCGCCACCTGGCCCTGGGGCGCCTATCTCGGCGAGGAGGGGAAGAAGCACGGCATCCGCACCAAGGTCTCCTCCTGGCGGACGATCTCCGGGGACAGCCTGATCCCGCACGCGAAGGCCTCCGGGCAGTACCTCAACTCGATCCTCGCCAAGACCGAGTCGGCCAACGCCGGCTACGACGAGGCGATCCTGCTCGACCAGCACGGCTGCGTCTCGGAGGGCTCGGGCGAGAACGTCTTCGTCGTCCGCGACGGCATCCTCTGCACGCCGGGGCACACCTCCGCCATCCTCGACGGGATCACCCGCGCCTCGGTGATCCAGATCGCCCTCGACCTCGGCTACAGGATCGAGGAGCGCGACATCGCCCGCGCGGAGCTCTACCTCGCGGACGAGGTGTTCCTCACCGGCACCGCCGCCGAGCTGGTCCCGGTGCGCTCCGTGGACGACCACGAGCTGGGCGAGCCCGGGGAGATCACCCGGGTGATCCAGGCGAAGTTCGAGGACGCCCTCTGTGGGCGTGCCGAGGAGTACCTGGAGTGGCTCGACTTCGTCGAGGCGCCGAGTGGAGTCGATCGACCGAGTAAGGTCGGTTCCTGATGCGCATTCGTTTCGAGGTAATCGGGCGAATTACCGCAGCCGCCTAGCGGCTGACGCGGCACTGGGCCGCGCAGGCGGGCCGGGAGGCCCTCTTCCCGATCTCTCGAATCGAAAGGCATCAGATGGAACAGGTCAACCTCTACGACACCACCTTGCGCGATGGAATGCAGGGCGAGGGCATGTCGCTCTCGGCGCCCGAGAAGGTGCGCGTCGTCCATGCTCTCGATGCGCTCGGCGTCCACTTCATCGAGGCGGGCTTCCCCAGCTCCAACCCGAAGGAGGTGGAGCTGTTCGAGCTGCTCTCCGAGCTGGAGCTGGCGCAGGCGACGATCTGCGCCTTCGGCATGACCCGGCGCCGCGGGGTCGCCGCCGAGGACGACGCCGCCCTGCGCACCCTGGTCGGGTGCTTCGCGCCGGTGGTGACGCTGGTCGGTAAGACCTGGGCGCTGCACCTGGACAAGGTGACCAAGGTCTCCCGCGAGGAGAACCTGGCGATGATCGCCGACTCGGTCGCCTTCTGCCGCGAGCAGGGCAAGCGCGTCGTCTACGACGCCGAGCACTTCTTCGACGGCTTCCGCGACGACCCCGCCTACGCCCTGGAGTGCCTGAGCGCCGCGGTGGGCGCGGGCGCCGAGAACGTCACCCTCTGTGACACCAACGGCTCCAGCCTGCCCGACCAGGTGGCCGACGGCACCGAGCAGGTCTTCGACGCGCTGAGGGAGGAGGAGGTCGAGATCGGCATCCACGTCCACAACGACGCCGAGTGCGGCGTCGCCAACTCGCTGGCGGCGGTGCGCGAGGGCGCCCGCCTGGTGCAGGGGACGATCAACGGCTACGGCGAGCGCTGCGGCAACGCCAACCTCGTCTCGACCCTGCCGGCGCTGCAGCTGAAGATGGGCTTCGAGGTGGTCTCCCCGGAACAGCTCGAGAGCCTCACCGAGACCGCCCACTTCATCGGCGAGCTCTGCAACGTGACGCCGGACCCCGACCAGCCCTACGTCGGCCGCAACGCCTTCGCCCACAAGGGGGGGATGCACGTCGCCGGGGTGGCCGCTGACGCGCGCACCTTCGAGCACATCGAGCCCGAGGCGGTCGGCAACGCGCGCGACATCCTCCCCTCGGAGCTGTCCGGCAAGGCGACCATCCGCAGCCAGGCCGAGCAGGCAGGCCTGGAGATCGACGAGGCGGCCGCCGGGCGCGCGATAGAGCGGCTGAAGGAGCGCGAGCACCGCGGCTACCACTACGAGGCGGCACAGGCCTCCTTCGAGCTGCTCCTGCGGCGCGAGGCCGGCGCCTATGAGCCGCTGTTCGAGTTGGAGGGCTTCAGGGTGGTGACCGAGAAGCGGGCCGGCGACGGGGTGCGGACCGAGGCGACGATCGAGCTGCGGGTCGGGGGCGAGCGCTTCGTCCGCTCCGCCGAGGGCAACGGCCCGGTCAACGCCCTCGACCGCGCCCTGCGCAGGGCGATCGTCGACCGCCACCCGCACCTGGCCGAGATCGAGCTGACCAACTACAAGGTGCGGATCCTCGACGAGGCCCATGGGACCGACGCGGTCACCCGCGTCCTGCTCGATTCCTCCGACGGTGAGCGGGAGTGGGGGACGATCGGGGTCTCGGAGAACATCATCGAGGCGTCCTGGGAGGCCCTGGTCGACTCGCTGGAGTACGCCTTTCAGCCGCGCCCGGCGCCCAGCGGCGAGTAGGGTGGCCGCGCCGATGGGCGGCTCCGCAGACATCGAGGCGATTCCGCTCGCCCGGCCCGAGATCGGGCCGCGCGAGGAGGAGCTGACACTCGAGGTGCTGCGCTCCGGACGGCTCTCGCTGGGGCCGATGGGGGAGCGCTTCGAGCGCGCCTTCGCCGATTGGCTCGGAGTCGATGACGCGGTCTCCGTCTCCAGCGGCACCACGGCGCTGCACCTCGGGGTGCGGGCGCTCGGCTGGGGCCCGGACGAGGAGGTCCTGACCAGCCCGTTCAGCTTTGTCGCCTCGGCGAACTGCCTGCTGTACGAGGGGGCGCGGCCGGTCTTCTGCGACGTAGACCCCGAGACGCTGAACCTCGACCCCGCCGCCGTCGAGGCCGCGGTGGGCGAGCGCACCGTCGGCATCCTGCCGATCCATGTCTTCGGCTACCCGGCGGCGATGCCCGCGCTGGAGGCGATCGCCGAGGCCCACGGCCTCGGCCTGCTCGAGGACGCCTGCGAGGCGCTCGGCGCGGTCGACTCGGAGGGGCGCCGGGTCGGCGCCCGCGCCAACCTCGCCACCTTCGCCTTCTATGCCAACAAGCAACTGACGACGGGGGAGGGGGGGATGATCGTCCCCTCCGACGCCGAGGCCGCCGCCCGTCTGCGCTCCGAGCGCAACCAGGGCCGCGCCGCCGACATGGGCTGGCTCGACCACGGCGGGCTCGGCTTCAACTACCGTCTCTCCGACCTCGCGGCGGCGCTCGGCGTCGCCCAGCTCGAGCGGCTCGACTCGATGCTGGCCGGACGCTCACGAGTCGCCTCGCTCTACGAGCGGGGCCTCGCCGGCGTCGATGGCGTGCGGGCGCCGAGCGCGGGACGCGGCGAGGAGCAGCGAAGCTGGTTTGTCTATGTTGTCCGCCTGCCCGAGGATGCGGACCGCGACTCGACGGTCGCCCGCCTCGCCGAGGAGGGAATCGCCAGCAAGGCCTACCTGCCCTGCATCCACCTCTTCCCGCACCTTCGCAAGCTCGGCTACCGGGAGGGTCAGTTCCCAGTCGCCGAAGCCGCCGCCGCACACTCGCTGGCGTTGCCGTTCTTCCCCACGATGAGCGAGTCTCAGGTCGGGCGGGTGTGCGAGGCTCTCGCCCGATCCCTGCGCTGATGTCTCGCTTCCGCAAAGACCCCGACCCCCGCTTCTGGCGGCTCAACCGCTCGATCGAGTTCGACTGGCGGCTGGCGCCCTACGACATCGACCAGTCCCAGGCCCACGCCCGCGCGCTGCGGGAGGTCGGCGTGCTCGACGACGAGGAGCTGCGCCAGATCGACGCCGGCCTGGAGCGGGTCCGCGCCCAGATGGGCGAGCACGGCTTCCAGTTCGACGACGCCGACGAGGACATCCACATGGCGATCGAGCGCCTGCTGGGGGAGGCGATCGGCCCGCTCGCCGGCAAGCTCCACACCGGGCGCTCCCGCAACGATCAGGTCGCCACCGATATCCGCCTCTA
>DATMRN010000237.1:0-9783 GCA_035566275.1 Solirubrobacterales bacterium
AGCGCCGCCCGGCGTCGATCAGCACGTCCTCGGCGAGGTAGACGTTGATGCTCGGGGCCGGGAGCTCCTTCAGTCGCCAGACGCCGGGAGCCAGGTGCTTCAACGCGAGATCCCCAATGTTCCGCGCGGGTCGCCGCTGTGCTCGGCCAGGTCCTCCAGCTCGGCGATTTTGCGTTCGCCTTCGATTCGGGCGGGGTGGTCGGCCGGGAGGGGCTCGATCAGCCGCCGGATGCGGTTTCGGACCTGGAGCGCGAAGTGAGGGGTGGAGGCGCCGGCGAGGCGCCGGACGTCCTCGGCGGTGGCCTCGTGGTTGGGGGCGAGCAGCTCCGGGCTCTCTGCCTCGCTCATAGGGGAAGCTCCCCCCGTTCTTTCTGAGATTTAGATGGAGAGGCCGACCGAAGGGAGGCCTCCGAAGATCCCAGAGGAACGCATAGAGAAGCCGACCGCCGTCGGGAGAGCGCCGTCCTCGCTAGCCCCGTAGAGGGCCACCATGAGACCTGCGCCTCCCGGCGGTCGGAGGCACCTGAAGCGGCCACAGGAAGTGGCGCCCCGAAGCGCCCAACTATGAGCGACCGCAACGGTACCTCCCGGCCGGCGCAATTGAAAGCGATCCGAGGAGGGAACCGTGCGGGTTGCGATCGAGCGCCCCGACGGGCTCTTGGTCGATCGCCTGCTGGAGGCGGGCTTCACCGTCTTGCCCATCCACCCCAACAAGCTGAAAACGACGCGTCCTCGCTATGAGGCCTCCGGTGGCAAGTCCGACGGCTTTGATGCCTTCTGCCTGGCCGAGCTGGCGCGCACCGACTCCCATCGTCACCGGGCGCTGCGGCCGGACTCCGATGAGACCAAGGCGCTGCGGGCCCTGACCCGCACCCGCGAGGACCTGGTCGCCGCCAGGGTGAGGCTCGCCAACGAGCTGCGAGCGCAGCTGGACGCCTTCTGGCCCGGTGCGGCGCGGGTCTTCGCCGATGTCGACAGCCCGATTGCGCTCGCCTTCTTGGAGCGCTACCCGACGCCGGGCGATGCGCGAGGACTGGGCGAGAAGCGCCTCGCCGCTTTCCTGGCGCGCAACTGCTACTCGGGACGGCGCAGCGCCGCTGAGATCCTGGAGCGGCTGCGCTCGGCGCCAGCGGGGCGTACCGGCGCGCTTGAGGCAGAGGCGCGACGGGGGGCTGTGCTCGGACTGGCGGCGGCCTTGAGGCCGATCATCGCCCAGATTCGCGAGCTCACCTCCCAGATCGCCCACGCGGTGCGCTCTCACTGTGACGGCGAGGTCTTCCTGCCGTTGTTTAAGGACCCCAAGTCGGTGATAACAGCGGCCAGGCTGATCGCGGAGATCGGCGACGATCGCTCTCGCTACCCCAGTGCCGAGGTGCTGGCCGCCGATGCCGGGATGGCGCCGGTGGCGCGCGAGTCGGGCAAGCGCAAGGTCGCCGGCTTTCGCTGGGCCTGCGACAAGCGATTGCGCGATGCCGTCTCCTGTCTGGCCAACTCGACTCGCCACACCCATCCCTGGGCCCGAAGCGTCTACCTGGATGCCCGTTCCCGCGGCCTCGAGCACCCCCACGCGATCAGGGTGCTCGGCAGGGCCTGGTTGCGGGTCCTTTGGCGCTGCTGGCGGGACGGAGTCCCCTATGACCCCTCCAAACACGGCAATCTGCGGAGGCTTCAACCCGCGGGGGGTTGACACAGGAAGTCTCATGGTTCCCCTCCGATCTTGGTCAGCTCCGCCAGGTTGTCGATCTCTGCCTGCTGGTTCACGTCGATGGCCCCTTCGTCTCCGATCACCCACACGTGGTTGTAGAAGGCGCGCGTCGGGTCGGTGGTGTAGCCCGGCTTGACGTCGAGCAGGTACCCGCGCAGCGCCGGGGGCAGCGTATCGGCGCTGTCGGTGAGCAGCAGCGGCCCCCAGGTGCCCGATGCGGAGAGGGGCGCCGCGGCGGCCGCATCGAGCGGCGAGTCGCTGCGCGCGACGACGAAGCCGTGGCCGGGGTCGTTGACGTTCCAGCCGAAGCCGCCGCCGGCGTAGCGGGCCAGGGCGATCGCGTTGGTCACCGGATCCTCGCCGGAGACGCGGTGGACCTGGCTGTCGATCTTGGCGATCTGGCGGACCACGGCGGAGGAGATCACCGAGGAGGGCCCGAGCACGTAGGCCGGCGCCTTCGGGTGCAGCTTCAGCGCGGCGGCAGTCGCCGGCGGGAGCCTGTTTCGGCTGGTGAAGAGGACCGGGTCGCCCGATCGCGCCGCCCAGGCCGCGGCCGGCATCGCGAAGCCCGGCTGGTCGGCGGACGCGATCACGACGTGTTCGGGCGCCGCGCCGAACAGCTTGTCGCGCAGCTTCTCGATCGCCGCCGCGGTCGCGGCGGCATCGCCCGCCTCGATCGGCGTCACCTTGGTCAGCCCGCTGGGTGTCGCCACTTCGCCGACCGCGAACGCCTGGGCGCCGCCGGTGGCGCCGCTGCCCTGCGGATCGAGGGCGGTGAGAGCGGCGGAGGTCGGGGCGGGGACTCCGCCCGGCGCGGAGATCAGGACCGGCGCCCCCACCGGCGCGGCCATCAGCACCGAGGCGGCGATCGCTCCCTGCCAGTCGTCTTCGCCAACCAGGGTGACAGCGGCGGGGCGCAGGGAGGAGGTGGTCGAGGGGAAGGTCGCCAGCGCGACGCCGGCGGCATTGGCGGCCGGATCGGCGCCGCCGATCCGGGTCGTGTTGTTGGTGGCGAAGGCCGGATAGCCGAGCTGCGAGGAGGTCTGGGCCGCGGGCGCCCGCGGCGTTTCACCGCTCCCGCTGACCGGGGCGGATGCGTCGCCGGAGGTCGAGCTCGATGTCTTCGGGCCGCTGCCTCCGAGGATCGCCGCAACGATGAAGGTCACTGCCACGATGACGAGCCCGACGATCGCCTTCAGCGCGAACGGGACCGGCCTGCGCCGCCGTTTCACCCTGGGCGGTGACGGCGGGGGAGGAGTCGCGGCCCGCTTCGACTTCGGCGAGGGCGACTCGCCCGCGCCCCTGGGAGCTTGTGCCGCCGGCACGTCGGCGTTGATCGGGCGGTTTCGGGCCACGACGGAAAAGCTACACGCGCATGTTTGGCTGGCCAGTCAGATAAGGTTTCAGAAACCGATTGACTGGTCAGTCAATCGGTTTGCCTAATCGGTTTCCCCGAGTCTCCCGCGAGGAAGGAACACATGGATTTCGCACTGAACGAGGAGCAGCTGGAGTTCAAAGACCGCTGCCGCACCTTCGCCCGCGAGGTGATTCGCCCCGCGGCGCGCAAGCACGACGAAGAGGAGAGCACTCCCTGGGATGTAATCAAAGAGGCTCGGGTGCAGGGATTCCAGGGCCTCGAGGCGATTCAGCGCTCGGCCGGTGACTCCGAGGGTCAGATGCAGGTGATCTCCGCCGAGGAGATGCACTGGGGCTGCGCCGGTATCGCGCTGGCGATCGCCGGCTCCGGACTGGCCGCCGCCGGCATCGCCGCCTCCGGCACCCCCGAGCAGATCGGCCGCTGGGTTCCCGAGTGCTTCGGCACCGGCGAGGAGATCAAGCTGGGCGCCTACGCCGTCACCGAGCCCCAGGCCGGCTCCGACGTGAAGAGCCTGAAGACGACCGCCAAGCGCGACGGCGACGAGTGGATCCTCAACGGGACCAAGGTCTTCATCACCAACGGCGGCATCGCCGACGTCCACGTCGTCGTCGCGGCCGTCGACCCCGAGCTGGGCACGCGCGGCCAGGCCTCCTTCGTCATCGACAAGGGAACGCCGGGCCTCAGCCAGGGCAAGAAGGAGACCAAGCTCGGCATCCGCGCTTCCCACACGGCGGAGGTCGTGCTCGAGGACTGCCGCATCCCGGCCGAGAACCTGCTCGGCGGCGAGGAGAAGCTGGCGAAGAAGCTCGAGCGCGCCCGCTCCGGGCAGAAGTCCCGCTCCGCCGACGCGCTGGCGACCTTCGAGGTGACTCGGCCGCTGGTCGGGGCCTCGGCGCTGGGCATCGCCCAGGCCGCCTACGAGTGGACCCTCGAGTACCTCGACACCCAGTCCGAGGGTGGTGTGCCGCTGCTGCAGACGCAGCGGATTCAGCAGACCCTCGCCGACGTCGCGACCGAGATCGAGGCCGCCCGCCTGCTGGTCCAGCGCGCCGCCTGGATGGGCCGCAACGGCGTACCGATGACCGGCGGCCAGGGCTCGATGTCGAAGCTGAAGGCCGGCGACGTGACGATGTGGGCGACGACGACTCTGATGGACCTGGTCGGCCCCTACGCCTGGAGCGTCGAGTGCCCGCTGGAGAAGTTCTTCCGCGACGCCAAGATCTACCAGCTGTTCGAGGGCACGGCGGAGATCCAGCGCATGGTCATCTCGAGGATGCAGGCGCGCGAGTACGCTGAGCGCCTCGCCTACGGCGCCGAAGTCGCCGCCAAGACAATGGCGGCCGAACCCGCCAAGGAGCCAGTCCCCGCCTAACTGCCCGCCGACGGGCCGATTCCCGACGCATACCGTCGGGAATCGGCCCGTCGGCATCTAATCTCGGGGGTGTGCACTTGCACGCTGGGCATGGTCACGGTCTCGGGGCGCACGCGCTGGAGGCGCGGCGCGGCGACAGCCGCCGCCGGATGTGGATCGCGCTGGCGATCAACGCCGCGTTGCTCGCGGTGGAGGCGATCGGCGGCGTCCTCACCGGCTCCCTGGCGGTCCTCGCTGACGCCGGCCACCTGCTTTCCGACGTCGGCTCGATCGCCCTTGCCCTCGCCGCCGCGCGACTCGCCTCCCGCCCTGCCGGCGGGCGCCGCACCTTCGGCTACCAGCGCTCTGAGGTGCTGGCCGCGTTGGTCAACGGGCTGCTGCTGGTCGCGGTCGGGGTGGGTGTCGCGGGCGCCGCGATCGGCCGGCTCGGCGACCCGCCCACGATCGACGGCGGCGGAGTGCTGGCACTCGGCGCGCTCGGCCTGGCGGGCAACGTCGCCGCCATGTTGGTCCTGGCCCGCGGGCAGCGCCAGGACATCAACCTCGAGGGCGTCCTGCGCCACAGCGCCGCCGACGCGCTCGGCTCGCTCGGCGTCCTCGTCGCCGGCGCCGTCGTGCTGGCGGGCGGCTCGCCGATCGTCGACCCGATCGTCGGCCTCCTCATCGCTGCCCTCGTCCTCGCCTCTTCCTGGCGGCTGATCAAGGAGCCCTTCGAGGTGCTGATGGAGGCGGCGCCGGCCGACGTCGACGTCGAGGGCCTCGGCGCCGCCGTCTGCGAGGTCGAGGGAGTGCGCTCGGTCCACGACCTGCACGTTTGGACGGTCACCGCAGGCTTCGGCGCGATCGCCGCCCATGTGGTCGTCGTCCGAGACTCCGACCGCGATCTGGTCCGCCGCCGGCTCGAGGTGCTGCTGGCCGAGCGGTTCGGCATCGAGCACACCACCCTGCAGATGGAGGAGGAGGCCGGAGAGGGCCTGCTGCGGGTCGAGAACGCCCCCGGCGGGGACTGATCGCAGGCCGAACCTAGGCGCGCGGCTACCGAGAATCACCGGAAATCCAATTAGTTGGTATGTGCGTCGTGGACGGCTGCGCCTACTCTGGAGCGAGGAGCCTGGAATACGAGCGAAACGGAGGCCAAGTTGGTTCACCAGGCCCGCTCCTATCTCGCCGGCGCGGTTTCGGGCGCCGCCCTGATCGCGCTGGCCCTGGCCGCCTTCGTGCTGCTCGTCTCGGTGCAGGCCTTCAGGGAGTGGCCGATCTCCGGGTTGGGGCTTGGCGGCGACGGGACCGCCTCGGTCTCCTCCGAGCGAGCGGTGAGCGCCGCGCCTGCGACGGCGACGACGGCGGCAGGCGGAGGCGCGGCCGGGCGCGCCTCCCGCGGCGGCGGCGTTCGCGCCCCGGATCTCTCCGGGGCGGTCGCGCAGCAGGGTGGCCTCAGCGCCGGCGGCCCCGGCGCGACGGCGTCGCCGGTCGGCCCCGGCTCGCCCTCCGGTGGGGGCAACGGCTCCTCCCCCTCGGCCCCTTTGCCAGCTCCGCCGCCGGGCGGCGGGTCGGGATCGACGGGATCCGGTGGCCACGCGGGCGGCGGTGGCAGCGGGGGAGCCGGGAGCGGCAGGGTCAGCGCCGGCGTCACGAACACCGTCAACAACACAGTCTCCACAGTCAACAACACAGTCTCCACAGTCGACAACACAGTGGGTGGCGCGCTCGGCCACACCGGCGTCACCAAAGTCACCGAAGGCGTCGTCAACGGTGTCGCGGGACCCGAATCGCCGGTCGGCCACGCGGTCGACGAAACGGTCGGCGCGGTCGGCGGCTTGCTCGATCCCCACCACTGACCGGCGGCAGCGCCTCAACCGTCACAATGCCCGTCCTATGGCGGAGCGAAAGCCTGCAGAGGTCGTCCCGGCGCCGATCGACACGGTGGCACCCGGTCATTCGAGTCCGGGTCGATCGGCGCCGGGGCGCGATGTTCTCGACCCGATTGACGGGTCACCGGTGTACCCGATCGGCAGCCGGGTCAACGAGCGGGGACGCCTGGAGATCGGGGGCTGCGACGTGGTCGAGCTGGTCGCCGAGCACGGCACCCCCGCCTACATCTACTCCGAGGACGACATGCGCGCCCGCGCCCGCGCCACGGTTGCGGCGTTCGCCGAGCGCACCGACAGCTTCGAGATCGTCTACGCGAGCAAGGCGTTCCCTTGCACGGCGGCGCTGCGGATCTTCGCCGAGGAGGGGCTCTCGTGCGACGTCGCCTCCGGCGGCGAGCTCCACCTGGCGCTTCGGGCCGGCTTCGATCCCGATCGCATCTACATGCACGGCAACAACAAGACCGAGGCGGAGCTGGAGCAGGCGCTGGCCGCCGGTGTCGGGCATGTGATCGTCGACTCGTTCGACGAGGTAGATCGGCTCGAGCGCGTTGCCGCCGGGCGTCCGCAGCGGGTGCTCTTGCGCGTCACTCCGGGGATCCGCCCGGACACGCATCACAGGATCGCAACGGGCCAAGAGGACTCGAAGTTCGGAATCCCCCTCGCGGCGCTTCCGCGCGCGGTCGAGCGCTGCGCGGCCGCGGGGCTCGATCTGGTGGGCCTGCACGCCCACCTCGGCTCGCAGGTGTTCGACCTCGATGTCTACGACACCCTCGCCGACGTGATGACGGCCGCGGGCGACTACCCGGTCGTCAACATGGGCGGGGGTTTCGCCGTCGCCTACACGCGCGACCAGCGCCCACCGCCCGCCGCCGCGTACGCCGAGGCCATGCTCGAGCGCCTGCCGGATGGGATCAGGGTCCTCTGCGAGCCGGGGCGCTCTCTGGTCGCCAACGCGGGCGTCACGGCCTACACGGTGGGGACGGTCAAGGAGGTGCCCGGGGTGCGCACCTACGTCTCGGTCGACGGCGGCATGGCGGACAACATTCGCCCGATGCTCTACGACGCCGTCTACGAAGCCGAGATCGCGGATCGCATCGGCGACTCGACACCGTGTCGCTTGGTCGGCATGCACTGCGAGTCGGGAGACGTCCTCATCGAGGAGGCCGCCCTGGAGGATCCGCGCGTCGGCGACGTTCTGGTGACTCCGGCGACCGGCGCCTACGGCCACGCGATGGCGAGCAACTACAACGGCGTGCCGCGACCGCCGGTCGTCTTCTGTCGCGACAGCGAGGCCCGCGTCGTCGTCCGTCGCGAGACCTATGAGGACCTGACCTCCCGCGATGTCTGACCCGGTAGCCAGCGCTCCAAGCCGTCAGCTGTTGCTAGCCTTGTACCGGCATGGGGGGCGGTGTAGGCGCACGCAAGGCGACTCCAGGTCTTAACCTGGGTTGTATGGAAGCAGGTATCTTTCGCGCCCAAACGATGGCCCAGAACCTCCCTCTTCAGCAGCAGCCCGACGCCAATACGCGTTTTTTTGGTGCTGCAAGCAGAAATGCCATGCGCTCTTCACGCGCAGGAGCCGCTTCGGCCGCCCAGAAAAACGTGTCCATTGGGGCATACTGGGGCTCAAGGCCTGGGCCCGCCATTACGACCCTCATCGAGGACCACTCGCCCTATGAATCCAGCTAGAACGACTCCTGCCCGAAGCGCCGGTATACCGGCGAGAACTCCTGTCAAGACCGTGGGCGTTGGCCTGCTTGGGCGCGGCACTGTCGGCAGCGCTTTCGTCGACGAGTTCAACGCCACGGCGGACTCGATTGCGGAGAGCCTCGGCAAGAGGCCTGTGATCTCCGGGATTCTGCGGCGCTCAGAAGGAGATTTCGAGCAGATTCTTCGGGACTCTGATGTCGTGGTCGAGCTTATGGGTGGTCTCGATCCCGCCCGGGGATATGTGGAAAAGGCGTTGAACGCGGGGTGCGACGTCGTGACTGCGAACAAGCAGCTCGTGGCCCACTACGGAGAAGACCTTGCTCGGATCGCTGGCGAGCGCGACGTGCATTTCCGATACGAGGCGGCTATTGCCGGTGCTGTCCCCATCACCCCGGTCCTCAAGGGCAATCTCCTGGTTACCCATATTGACCGGGTCATGGGGATCGTGAACGGCACCACCAACTTCATCCTGGAGGAGATGGCTAAGACCCAGTCGACGTTTGAGGACGCGCTTGCGCAAGCTCAGAAACTCGGCTACGCAGAGCCAGACCCAACCGAGGACATCAACGGCAAAGATGCAGCTGCGAAGATGGCGATTCTCGCCAGGCTGGCTTTCGGCAGCTCTGTGAAGTTCGAGGATGTGGACTACTGGGGCATCGAAAGCATCGATCCCGATGATCTCCTCTACGCGAAGGAGTTCAGCCTCTCGCTGAAGCTGTTGGGGATCGCTGAGAGGCAAGAGGATTCGTTGAGCGTGCGGGTCTTTCCCTGTTTCGTCAGCGATAAGCACCCGCTTGCAAGTGTCCACGGGCCGTTCAACGCGGTGACCATTGATGCTCCAGCTATCGAGCTAATCACGATGTCCGGACCGGGTGCGGGCGCGAGGGCTACAGCATCGATTGTCCTTAACGACGTTGTCGCTGCCGTTGCCAGGATGCCGCAAGCCGATTATTTTGCTGTGACGGAGAGCCTGGCCATCGATAACAGCGGCCAGCGTTCGTGCTTCTACATCCACCTCATCGTGGCGGACGAGCCCGGGGTCTTGGCGAACGTCGCGGAGGTGCTTGCCAAGCACGACATCTCTGTTGAGAGCGCTGTTCAGCGTGGACTTGGCGACCAAGCTCGTCTCATGCTCGTTACGCACGAGTGCGACGAGGACGGCTTCTGGGAGGCGCTGCTGGACCTCTCTAAGTTGCGCGTTACTCGATCCGAGCCTCGCGCGATCCGAGTTCGCGAGCAGGCGTAGCACCTATTCCGGTGGGGGAAATGCCCCCTTCGCTGATAGAGCGTTATCGGGACCGGCTGCCGCTGGAGCCTGGCGACCCGGTCATTACTCTCAACGAGGGGTCTACTCCGTTGATCGAAGCGCCACGCCTCTCTGAGCGGATCGGCGCCAAGGCTTACTTGAAGTTCGAGGGCGCCAACCCCACCGGGAGCTTCAAGGATCGCGGGATGACTGTTGCTGTTTCCCGCGCCAAGGGGCGTGGGGCGGAGGCTGTGATCTGTGCCTCGACCGGGAACACCGCCGCCAGCGCTGCTGCTTATGCGGCGCGCGCCGGGCTGCGGGGGGCGGTGATCGTTCCCGAGGGGAAGATCGCGATTGGGAAGTTGGCTCAGGCGCTGATGCACGGGGCCCGGGTGATCGCTCTGCAGGGGAACTTCGACGATGCGCTTCGGATCGTGCGGGATCTGGCGCAGAAGCACCCGATCGAACTGGTGAACTCGGTCAACCCGTATCGAATCGAGG
>DATMRN010000238.1:0-2897 GCA_035566275.1 Solirubrobacterales bacterium
GAGAGGCGACGGACTCTCCCTCTGTAGACGCTACTCCCGCGGGTGGCGCGGGGAGGGGGCCGAAAACGGACGCCCCGCGCCCGCCCGCAGGCCCCCTCCCCGTGACAGGACCCGCGGCCGAGCGGCTATGCAGCGAAGGACTAGGCCGACTGAGCGCCTACGCAGTGACCGGCTCAGTCGCCGCCTCCGCCTCGGCGGCCGGCTGGAAGAAGTCGCTGGAACGGACCAGGGCGAACCCAAGAGCGGCCCCGACAAAGGAGAGGGCCGCGGCGATCAGCAGGATCTCGTTGAGCCCGCTGACGAAGGCGACGGTCGCCGCGTGGGTCACTTCGGCGCGGGCGCCCGGCGGCGTGACCGAGGCCGCCGCCCGCGAGCCGCCCACGGAAACGAGTTCCGCCAGGCCCTTCGACGCATGGGGCAGCACTTCGGACAGCTTCGAGCCCACCTGGGACTGGAAGATCGCGCCGAGACCGGCGACGCCGGTGGCGATCCCCACCTGGCGAAAGGTCGTGTTGATGCCGGAGCCCATCCCCGCTTTTGCCGGCGGCACCACCGCGATCGCCGCCTGCCCGATCCCGGGGTTGGCGATGCCGATGCCGACGCCGGCCAGTAAGAAGCCGGCGAGCAGGGCGGTCCAGTCCGAGTCGGGGCTGAGGCCGTGCATCAGCAGCAGCCCGATCCCCACAGTGCCCAGCCCGACTCCCAGCAGCACCCGGATCGGGATCCGGTTCGAGAGCTTGCCGGCGATCGGCGAGGCGATGAAGGAGAGAACGGTGAGAGGCAGAAAGCGCAGGCCGGCCTCCAGCGGCGAGAAGCCGAGCACCCCCTGCATGTAGATGGTCAGGTAGAGGAACATCGCGAACATCCCGCCGGAGAGGCCGAAGGCGACGGCGGAAACGCCGTTGAAGGCCGGCTTGCGGAAGAGGGCGAGGTCGAGCATCGGGTGGGCGCTGCGCAGCTCGATCGCCAGGAAGGAGAGCAGCAGCACCCCGGCGCCGATCAGCGAGGCGAGGATCGTGACGCTTCCCCAGCCGTCGGGGTTGCCGCGAATCAGCCCGAAGATCAGCAAGAAGAGAGCCACCGAGAAGGTGAGCAGGCCGGGCAGGTCGATCCGCGCCGCGTCCTGCGCCGCGACGTTGGCGAGCTTGCGCTCGGTGAGGACGATCGCCGCCAGCCCGATCGGGACGTTGACGAAGAAGATCCATTCCCAGCCGAGGTGCTCGGTGATCAGCCCGCCGACCAGGGGCCCGATCGCGACGGCGCCGCCGATCGTCGCCCCCCAGACGCCGAAGGCGGTCGCCCGGTCGGCGCCGTGGAACTCCTGGCCGATCAGCGCCAGCGAGGTGGCGAACATCGCCGCGCCGCCGACTCCCTGTAGGCCGCGGGCCAGGTTGAGCAGGGTCGGGTCGCCGGCGATCCCGCAGAGGAAAGAGGCGAAGGTGAAGATCCCGAAGCCGATCGAGAAGACGCGCCGCCGCCCAAGCCGATCGCCGAGCGACCCCGCCGTCAGCAGGAAGGCCGCCAGGGTCAGCGAGTAGGCGTCGACGACCCACTGCAGGCTGGAGAGGCTGGCGCCGAGCGCGCGCTGGATGTCGGGCAGGGCGACGTTGACGACCGTGATGTCCAGCAGCAGCATGAACGTCGCGATCGAGATCAGGACCAACGTCCACCATTTGCGCTCCATCGGCGCAGCCTAGAGAACCGCTCTCCTCGGCTGAGGCCTTAGACGGCCAGGTGGCCGAACTTCTCGCGTATGCGTTGGTAGAAGCTCGTCCCCGGCAGCTGGGCGAGGCGGCCGGCGCCATCGGCGAAGCGGACCTCCAGCGCGGCGCCCGGCGCCAGCTCTCCGACCAGCTCGCCGTCGACCGCCACGTCGACCGGCTCGCGGCCGCTCGCGTTGCCGACGTTGAGCACGTCGCCGGGGGCGACGACCAGGGCACGCGCGGTCAGCGAGTGCGGGGCGATGTAGCTGACCACGTATCCCTCCACCCCCCAGGCGAGGATCGGCCCCTGGTTGGCGAGGTTGTAGCCGGTCGAGCCGGCCGGGGTCGCCGCCACCAGCCCGTCGCAGCGGACGTGGCCGACCTCCTCGCCGGCGATCTTGTAGCTCAGCTCGGCGACCCGGTCCTGGGGATGGCGGGAGAAGGTGACGTCGTTGAAGGCGAGGCGGGGGTCGCCGCCCACCGTGACCTCGAGACCGGGCAGCTCGATCGCCTCGGTCTCCCCCGCCAGCGCGCCCCGGATCCCCTCCTCGGCATCGCCGCGGTCGACCGCGGCCAGGAACCCGACCGTGCCGAAGTTGACGCCGAAGACCGGGACGCCGCTGCGCGCGAAGCTGCGCAGCGCGTAGAGGATCGAGCCGTCGCCGCCGAGCACCAGGCAGAGGTCAGGCCCCTCTGCCGACAGGCCGGCGACCTCCTCGATCCCCTCGGCCGCGGCGCCGTGCTTGGCCAGCTCCTCCCGGGTGGCGGCCAGGCGCCATCCGGTCTCCCGGGCGACCGCGACCGCGACCGCGACCGCCTCGGTGGCCGCAGGCGGGTGCGAGTGGGTGATCAGGGCCGCGGTCCTCATCGCTGCGGCTCGGCTTCCAGGATCGCCGCCTCGAGGTCGGCGACTTCCTCGCCGCCCACGCCGCACCAGACGAAGGTCTCGCGATTGCCCTTCGGCCCGGGCAGGCCGGAGGAGGCGAACCCCCTGATCGCAAGGCCGAGGTCGCGAGCGGCCGTCGCCACCGCGAGGATCGCCTCGCGGCGGTCGCCGGGGTCGCGCACGACTCCCCGGCCGACCCGCTCTCGGCCCAGCTCGAACTGAGGCTTGACCATCGCCAGCACCTCGCCACCCGGCGCGAGGCAGCGAGCAACGGCTGGAAGGATCTTCGCGAGCGAGATGAAGGAGAC
>DATMRN010000239.1:0-2885 GCA_035566275.1 Solirubrobacterales bacterium
ATCCTGCTCATCCCATTGGGGATCGTCGCCTTCCTGCTGGTGCTGCTGCTCATGGGCGCGTTCGGCCTCGCGGTCGCGATGGGCGTGATCTCCCTGCTCTCCAGGCTCTGGCGTCTCCTCAGCGGCGGCAGGAAGGCCAGCTCCGCTTGACGTTGCCGGGCCTCAGCAGACGTGGATGGCGGCGGCGCTCTTCACCACCTCAAAGGCGCTGCCGGGGATCTGCTTCAGCTGGTTGAGGTTTTCGTCGTTCCAGCGACGGTCGCTGCTGCCGCTGAAGTACCAGTTGGAGCCGTTGTCGGCGACGATCAGGCCGTAGCGCTTGAGTGCGATGGCGACCGCCTTGGCTTCGCCGCTGAATCCGCCGAGGCCGTAGCCGGCCTTCAGTCGCAGGCGCAGGCCCATCGGCGGCGCGCTGGGGTCGGAGGTGTCTCCGGCGCAGTGCGAGGCGGGGTGGACCCAGGCGTTCCGGGTGCTGTCGAAGGTGACCCGGATCGCGTGATCGATCTGACCGGAGGCGGCTTCTTCGTAGCGGACCAGACCGGGGAAGATCGGCAGGCCGGCGGCGTCGGCCGAGGTCCAGGAGTCGTGGCGCAGGGCGGTGGAGCGGAGGTTCCAGCTGACCCCCGAGTCGGCGTTCCAGTGAGGGTGCCCCTTCGGCGCGAAGAACGCCCGGTAGAGCTCGTAGAGCGTGCAGCTGGAGCGGTCGACGACGAGGACGTGGCGGTCGCCGTTGCTGCGCTGCCCGCCCTCGACCGGCGCCCCCGTCGGGACCGGGAACGGCCCGGGGTCGCTTTCGCTGCCGTAGGCGGTGTAGTCGACAGGCAGCTTGCGCTGTTTCGCGCCGACCACCGCGTAGGGGAAGCCGTAGGCGCGCGGAGAGCCGAAGTCGGGGTGGAGGTGGTCGCCGCCGTGGGAGTCGATGTAGGAGATGTAGGCGGAGGAGCGGGGATCGACGGGCGCCTGGGAGATGTCCTGGTTCCAGGCAGACTCGTCGGGCTGGGAGGGCGCGGCGGCGGGGAGCGAGGGGGGCGGAGCAGGGAAGACGGGGCAGGCGCCGAGGCTGGGGTAGGGGCCGATCGCGCCGGCGGAGCCGGCGCTGAGGAAGGCGGCAGCGCCGAGGACCGCTATGAAGGCCGCGGTCGGGGCGGCGCGCCTCATGCCTCGGGCGCGCGATCGTGGACGGTCAGGCTCCGGCTTGAAGATGGCGATCGAGCTGGGCCTGCGCATCCCTGCCAAAGGTACCGTTAAATTGGGGGTGCGCGGTGGGCGTAGCTCAGTTGGTAGAGCTCCTGGTTGTGGTCCAGGCGGTCGCGGGTTCGAGTCCCGTCGCTCACCCCTCCTCACGGAAGTCGCTGCAAATCAACTCGCTTGGCCGAAAGAGCCCTCAGCCGAAGCGCTCGAGCGCCCGCAAGCAGCGTCGATAACTACGAGGCGGTGGCCTATGCGACCGGTGGCGGCGCTCCTTCGGCGCTCGCGGCGAGGCTCTCGTCCCAGCCGCATACGAGGCAGGCGTGCTGGAAAGCCGAGCGGGCGAACCCGAGCGCGACGGCATGCGGGTCGTCGCTCGCGCGCACGTCGTCCCAATCGAGGACGTACAAACCCAGCTCACCCTCCCAGCGGGCGGCCTCCGGGGTGAGGCTGACGCCTTCGAATCCCGGCGGCGCCGGATGGGCGTAGGCGTAGAACGCCGCCTTCCCGTATTTGGCATCGCCGGGCCACCACCCGACCGCCACCTCCTGGGAGTCCATCGCGTTGCGCATGATGAAATCGCCGGAGGGGGGGTCGGCGGAGAGCCCGGAGAAGAGGTTCACGGCGAGATCGAACGAGCCCCACCAGGCGTTGACTGGCGAGGATCGACCGCGGAACGGCGCCCTGAAAGCGGCCAGGACGAGCGCGGCCTGGGTTGCGGCGCCGAAGTAGGAGGCGACCCGGTCGGAGTCGTAGCTGGAATGCACGTCATCCTGGTCGAGCGGTGTGCTCCACGGCGCCTCCTGTGGCGTGGGGTCGATCTCGACGACGCCGACCAGGCCGCCGACCGTCTCCAGCAGCTCGCGGGTGACGGCCCCCACCGACCGGTTCGGGGTCAGCGGGATGTTCCCGGTCCGGCCGTCGCTGTGCTCGACCACTGCCTCGTGCGTGCGCAGGTCCAGCGCGATGACCAGCGCGCCCGAACCGTCGGGCGCCGGCAGCGGACCCGTCTCCCAGCCCCGCGCGGTCAGGCGCAGCGCGGCGTGCTGGAGCTGTGGCTCGGGTGGCGCCAGCTTCGCGGCGAGCTTTCCCAGCACCTGCGTATGCGCGTGAAGCGTGTCGCAGGTCTCGCTCCAGTTTTCGTAGGAAACGACCGGCCACGGGTCGGTGGACGCCATCGACCCAACGGTAACGCCTTGGCGTGCCCGCCTGGCCGACGATCTCCCGGACCGGCCACTCGATCAAGCTCAAGATCATCAGTTTTCGCTGAGTAATCATCCGGGGGCGGTAATCTCACTGCAATGCCGATCGAGGGCGGCTGCGGGGAGCTGAGCGAGCGCGAGCGCGAGGTGCTGCGCCTGATCGCGCTGGGCCACACCAACGCGGAGGTCGCCGAGCAGCTCTACCTCAGCATTCGCACCGTGGAGAGCCACCGCGCCAGCATCCAGCGGAAGCTGGGGCTGTCGAGCCGGGCGGAGCTGGTCCGCTACGCCCTCGAGCACGGTTTGGTCGAAACCTAGGCCGGGCCCGCATCTGTCCGAGGTGCGACCGGCATCCTTGGTCGACCATGACGACCCATGAAAATCGCTTCGCCGATCGTCGTGACGCGGGGCGGCGGCTGGCAGAGCGGTTGCTGGGCGCGCGAGCCGAGCATCCGGTCGTGGTGGCGCTGCCCCGCGGCGGAGTCCCGGTGGCGC
>DATMRN010000240.1:0-3003 GCA_035566275.1 Solirubrobacterales bacterium
TCGGTCTTAACCCCGCCGCGATCTCCCAGATCCCCTCCGCCCTCGCTCAGCGCTCGGCGAGTCCGCCAAAACCACCGCCCCTCTGGGACGGCCACGCCTCCGAGCGAATCGCCGACATCGTCGGGGCTGAGGGCCTATCCCGGTAGGGGTGGAACGTCTTGCACTTTTTCGCGGCCAACCATCGGGCGACAGCCGAAGACGCAACTCGAAAAGTTAAGTGGAACCCCTACCGGGATAGGCCCTACGCAACCGCATCGTCAGCGGGCTTCTCCTCGGCCGCGGCCTTGCCCGGGGCCAGCAGCATGCTCATGTTGCGGCCTTCCTGCAACGGCTCGGACTCGATCACCGCGAGCCCGTCGAGGTCCTCGAAGAGCTTCTGCAGCAACGCCCTGCCCCGCTCCGGATGCGCCTGCTCGCGACCACGGAACATGATCGTGATCTTCACCTTGTCCTGGTGGCGGAGGAAGCGCTCGACATGGCCCTTCTTGGTCTCGTAGTCGTGCGTCGCGATCTTCGGTCGCAGCTTGATCTCGCGGATGTTGACCTGCTGCTGATGCTTGCGGGCGGCCTTCTGCTTCTGCTCCTGCTCGTATTTGTACTTCGAGTAGTCGAGCAGACGGGTGACCGGCGGTTTCGAGCCGGGGGCGACCTCGACCAGGTCGAGGTCGGCGTCTTGGGCGCGCTTCAATGCCTCGGCGATGTCGACGATGCCGAGCTGCTCGCCGTCGGCCCCGATCAGGCGCACCTGTAGGACCCGGATCCGCTCATTGACCCTGGTCGTGTCGCGCTCTGGGGGGCGCCGATCGAACCTACGCGGGATCGGCACTATCGAGAAGTGTGGTGGAGCTTCAAGAGAACGAGGGGTAGGGGCACAGGCACGGGACGCTCAGCGGCGCGAGGTGATGTTTGGCGTGCCTGCGATCAAGTGGGCGCAGTATAGAGGCCTTGCGGCGGTTGGCAACCGAGCGCGCGCTCAGCCGCTCTCGCCCTCGGCGCGCACGCGACCGGCGAACTCGGCCACCGACATCGCCCCCAGCTCACCGTCTTCGTGCGAGCGCACGGCCACCGCGCCGGCCACCGCCTCGCGGTCGCCGACCACCAGCATGTAGGGGTAGCGGCCCAGCTCGGCGTCGCGGATCTTCTTGCCGACCGACTCGGTGCGCTCGTCGAGGCCGACCCGCACGCCGGCCTCGCGCAGCTCCGTGGCGATGCGGTCCGCGTACTCGTTGTGGCGGTCGGAGACGGGCAAGACGATCGCCTGCACCGGCGCCAGCCAGACGGGAAAGCGGCCGGCGTGGTGCTCGATCAGGATCCCGGCGAAGCGCTCCATCGAGCCGAGCAGGGCGCGGTGGATCATCACCGGGCGGTGCGGCGCGTCGTCGGCGCCGACGTAGGAGAGGTCGAAGCGCTCAGGCATCTGGAAGTCGAGCTGGCAGGTGCCGCACTGCCAGGAGCGGCCGAGCGCATCGGTGACGTGGAAGTCGATCTTCGGCCCGTAGAAGGCGCCGTCGCCGGGGTTGAGCTCGTACTCGCGGCCCTGGCGCTCGAGTGCCTCGGTCAGCGCCGCCTCGGCCTTGCGCCACTGCTCCTCGGTCCCCATCGACTTCTCCGGCTTGGTCGAGAGCTCGACCCGCACCTCCTCGAATCCGAAGCGCGCGTAGAGCTCGTCGATCGCCGCGCAGATGTCGGCGACCTCGTCGGCGATCTGCTCCTCGGCGCAGTAGACGTGGGCGTCGTCCTGGGCGAAGGCGCGCACCCGCAGCAGCCCGTGCAGGACGCCCTCGCGCTCGTTGCGGAAGACGCGGCCGAACTCGGCCAGGCGCAGCGGCAGCTCGCGGTAGGAGTGGCGCTCGGAGCCGAAGACGAGGCAGGCGCCGGGGCAGTTCATCGGCCGCAGCGCGAAGCGGCGCTCGTCAACCTCCATGAAGTACATCTCGTCGCGGTAGTTCTCCCAGTGCCCGGAGCGGCGCCAGAGCTCCTCGTCGAGCACCTCCGGAGTGGCGATCTCCCGGTAGCCGCGCTTGCGCAGCTGAGCCTGGACCTCGGCCTCGATCAGGTGCAGCAGGGTGGTGCCGTTGGGCAGCCAGAAGGGCATGCCGGGCGCCTCCTCGCGCAGCATGAAGAGGCCGAGCTGGGGGCCGAGGCGGCGGTGGTCGCGGGCCTTGGCCTGCTCGATCCGCTCCAGATGGGCCTCGAGGTCCGTCTTCGAGAAGAAGGCGGTGCCGTAGACCCTGGTCAGCATCTGACGCTTCTCGTCGCCGCGCCAGTAGGCGCCGGCGAGCGAGCTGAGCTTGATCGCCTTGATCCGTCCGGTCGAGGGGCCATGCGGGCCACGGCAGAGATCCTCGAAGGGGCCGTTTCGGTAGAGGGAGACGGTCTCGACCCCTTCGCTCTCGATCAGGTCCTCGATCAGCTCGACCTTGTAGTCCTCGCCCAGCGCCCTGAAGATCTCGAGCGCCTCGGCGACCGGGACGTCGCGGCGGGAGAACTCCTCGTCGGCCTTGATGTGGGCGCGCATCGCCGCCTCGATCCGCTCCAGGTCGGCGTCGGTGATCTTCACCCCGTCGGGAAAGTCGAAGTCGTAGTAGAAGCCGTTCTCGATCGCCGGGCCGATCGTGACCTTGACGCCCGGGTACAGCTCCTGGACCGCCTCGGCCATCACATGGGCGGCATCGTGGCGGATCAGCTCCAGACCGTCGGGGTCGCGGTCGGTGACGATCGCCAGCTTGGCGGCGCCGTCGGGCAACTGGGCAGAGAGGTCGCGCAGCTCGCCGTCGACGCGGGCTGCGAGGGCTGCCTTGGCCAGGCCGGGGCCGATCGCCGCGGCGGCGTCGGCGCCGGTTGCTCCGCCCGGCAGCTCCAGCGGCGTGCCGTCGGGCAGGCTGACGGTGATCTTCTGGATCGCGGCCTCGATGCGGTCCATGCTACCCACGGCGAGGGTAGCCTCCGGTCGTAGAGCGCTCAGCGGGCCGGGCCCTGGCGAACGGCGATCAGCGGGCAGGG
>DATMRN010000241.1:0-6217 GCA_035566275.1 Solirubrobacterales bacterium
CCTGCCCGCGGCCGACCAAGGCCGAGTCCAGCCAGAACTTCATCAAGCGGATCGTCGCCGGCCCTGGCGACACGGTCAGCATTCGCGACGGCCACCCCGTCGTCAACGGGGTCGAGAAGACCGACGAGCCCTACATCAACCCCTGCGGCGGCGGCAGCGCCTGCAATTTGCCGAAGCCGATCACCGTTCCGCCCGGCGATTACTTCATGATGGGCGACAACCGTGGGGCGAGTGACGACAGCCGTTTCTGGGGCCCCGTCCCCCGCAGCTGGATCATCGGCGAGGCCTTCGCCACCTACTGGCCGCCGGATCGGATCGGCTTCCTCTAGGTCCCATGCGCGCAGGCTGGCGCGGACCCGCCGGCTGTTCGCCTTCGACCGCGGGCTGGGGAGCCGCCTCGTCGCCGGCGCCGACGAGGCCGGCCGCGGCTGCCTGGCCGGGCCGCTGGTCGCCGCCGCGGTCCTGATCGACTACGAGGCGCTCTCCCACGCCGACCGCCGCGCCCTGGCCGGCCTGCACGACTCCAAGCAGATGACCGCCGAGCGCCGCCGGGAGATGTTCCCGAGCGTGCTGCGGGCGGCGGCGCGGGCCAGCGTGGTGGTGCGCTGCGTGCGCGGCATCGACGGGCGCGGCCTCCACGTCACCAACATCCAGGCCCTCGGGGACGCGCTGGAGCGGCTGGCGCCGGGCGAGGACGTCACCTGCCTCGTCGACGGCTTCTCGCTGCCCGGCTGCGCCGTGCCCCACCGCGCGGTGATCGAAGGCGACGGGACCAGCGCTGCGATCGCCGCCGCTTCGGTGCTCGCCAAGGTGACCCGCGACCGCTACATGCAGGGGGCCGGCTCCGAGCACCCCGGGTGGGGCTTCGAGGAGCACGTCGGCTACTCGACCCCCGAGCACCGCGAGGCGATCGGGCGGATCGGCATCTCTCCTCTGCACCGCCGCTCCTTCCGCTCGGTGGCTTACTCGCAATTGGAGCTGGCGAGCTAGAAAGCTCCGCGGATGTGCTCTACGTCGACGATCCGGCCGGCGCGGTTGAAGGTGACGCCGACCGCGTCGAAGCGGATCTCGGCGTAGCGCGGGGCGTCGCGGCGCTCCATCATCCAGGCGGTGGCGAGGCGGCGGATGCGCCGCTGCTTTCGCGGGCCGACCCCGAGCACCGGGCGCTCCGGGCCGAAGACCGAGCCCTCGCGGCCCGCCTTGACCTCGACGAACACCAGCGCCCGCCCGTCCGCCGCGACTATGTCCAGCTCGCCGAAGCGGGTGCGGGCGTTGCGCTCGACGATCGTCCAGCCGGCGGCGGCGAGGCGCTCGCCGACGAAGTCCTCCGCTGTCCTGCCGATTCTCTGGCGCGCCTCGGTCATCCCGACAATCAGGCTAGGGGGCCGCTGCGCGACGGTCGCGCGCCAGAAGTGACGATTTTCTGACGACTGGCGCGCAACACGGCAAATCGCGCCGCTTAGCGTGCCCACCGTGCTCGCCACGGCCCGGACATTCACCTTGGACGGCATCTCGGCGCGGCCGGTCCGGGTCGAGGTCGACGTCCACCGCGGCCTCCCCAACTTCTCGATCGTCGGCCTCCCCGACGCGGCGGTCAGAGAGGCGCGGGAGAGAGTCCGTGCGGCGCTCGTCAACTGCGGCTTCGAGTTCCCGCTGCGGCGGATCGTCACCAACCTGGCGCCCGCCAGCCTGCGCAAGGCCGGGCCGGGGATGGACCTGGCGATCGCCGCGGCGCTGCTGACCGCTTCGGGGCAGCTCAGCTGGGAGGAGTTGCCGCAGCTGGCGATGGTGGGCGAGCTGGCGCTGGACGGCTCGACCCGGCCCGTCTCAGGGGTGCTGGCGATCGCCGAGGCGGCGCGGGAGGGCGGGGCGGAGGCGATCGTCGTGCCGGCGGAGAACGGGCCCGAGGCCGCGCTGGCCGGCGGCATCGACGTGATCGCGCTGGAGAGCATCGACCAGCTTCCCCCGCTCGCCTCCGGGGAGTGGGCGCCGGAGCGCCCCGCGCCGCTCCCCCTGCAGCTCGACCCCAATGGAGGCGGCCCCGACCTCGCCGACCTGCGCGGCCAGCGCCACCTGCGCTACGCGCTCGAGGTGGCCGCGGCGGGAGGTCACAGCCTCCTGATGATCGGCCCGCCCGGCGCCGGCAAGTCGCTGGCGGCGCGGCGGCTGCCCTCGATCCTGCCGCCGCTGGCGCCCGAGGAGGCGCTGGAGGTCGCGCGGATCGCCAGCGCCTGCGGGCGGCTCGACGGCAAGCCGGCCGGCGGGCGCCCCTACCGCGCCCCCCACCACACGGTCAGCCCGGCGGGACTGGTCGGCGGCGGCAACCCTCCCTGTCCCGGCGAGGCGACCCTGTCGCACCGCGGCGTCCTCTTCCTCGACGAGCTCTGCGAGTTCCGCCGCGACACCCTGGAGGCGCTGCGCGCGCCGTTGGAGACCGGCTCGGTCTCCATCGCCCGCTCGGGGGCGTGGCGGCAGCTGCCCTGCCGCTTCATGCTCGTCGCGGCGGCGAACCCGTGTCCCTGCGGTCGCGGCGACACCGACTCGGAGTGCAGCTGCTCGCCGATGGCTGTGCAGCGCTACCAGGGGCGGTTGAGCGGGGCGCTCGCCGATCGCATCGACATCCTCGCGGCGATCCGCCAGCCGAGCGCGGGGGAGATCGGCGGCGGGCCTGGAGAGCCCTCGGCCGGGATCCGCGAGCGGGTGACCGCGGCGCGGGAGCGGCAGGAGCTTCGCCTCGGAGCGGGGCGTTGCAACGCGGAGATGACGCCCGGCGAGGCTCGCGAGTGCGCGCTCAGCGACGAGGCGGCGGTGCTGCTCGCCGAGCTCTACTCGCGGCGCCGCCTCAGCGGCCGCGCCCACGACCGCGTGCTGCGGCTGGCGCAGACGGTCGCCGACCTCGACGGCGCCGAGACGATCGAGCGCGAGCAGATGGCCCAGGCCCTGCAGCTGCGGCGGCGCGACTATGAGTGAGCCGCGCGCCTGTCCCGACTGCCTGCGCCGCTCCTGGCTGCTCGCCCTGCTCGGGCCCTACATCGAAAAGATCGCCACCGGCGCGCCGGGCTCGCGCTCGCCCGAGCTGCTGCGGCTCTCCAACGAAGACCTGGTCGAGGTCGCCGCGCCGAAAGTCGCCGGCCAGCTCCTGGGGCGGGTCGCCGCGCTCTCCGAGCGCCACCTCGAGCGGGAGCTGCTCGCCGCGCAGTGCTGGGCCTGTTGCCGGCACGACGGGCTCTATCCGGCGGCGGTGCGCGACGCGTCGGACGCGCCCTGGGCGCTGATCGGGCGGGGCGACCCGGCCTTGCTGGAGGGGCTCGAGCCGGATGGGGTCGTCACCGTCGTGGGCGCGCGGCGGGCCAGTTCTTACGGCCGGGAGATCGCCCGTGAGCTGGGCCGCGAACTCGCCTCGACAGGGATCGTCGTGGTCAGCGGCCTCGCCTTCGGCATCGATGCCTGCGCCCATCGGGGCGCGCTCGACTCCGGCCTCACGATCGCCGTCCTCGGCTGCGGGGCCGACACGGCCTACCCCGCCGCGCACCGCTCGCTATGGCGGCGGATCTGCGAGCGGGGGCTGGTCCTCTCGGAGCTGCCGCCCGGAGCGACACCGTGGCGCTGGACCTTCCCGGCGCGCAACCGGATCATGGCGGCGCTCGCCGGGATGACCGTGGTGGTCGAGGCGGCGGAGCGCTCCGGCTCGTTGATCACCGCCGATCTCGCCGCCGACCTGGGCCGCGACCTGGGGGCGGTGCCCGGCCCGGTCAGCTCACGCTCCTCGGCGGGGCCGAACAACCTTCTGGCGGGCGGGGCGTGCCTGGTCCGCGACGCGCAGGACGTCCTCGACGCGATGCTCGGACCTGGAGCGAGAAAAATCGAGCGGGCGGGGCCGTCGCTGGACCCCGAGCTGATCGAGGCGCTGGAAGCGATCGAGCGGGGAGAGGGGACCTGCGATGCGGTCGCGACCGACCTCGACGTCTCCGGCCCGGAGGCTGCGGCCGCGCTCGCCAGGCTCGAGTTGTTCGGCTACGTCTCCTGCTCCCTGGTCGGCGTTTATTCCCGGACCCTCCTACAGCCACCGCGATCAGAGATCAACATCTAGGCTCCGAGCGTGATTTCGCGCATCCCCGCAGTTCTCTCCATTGCAGGGTCCGACTCGGGCGGGGGGGCCGGTATCCAGGCGGACCTCAAGGCGCTCGCGCGCTGCGGGGTGCATGGGATGACCGCGATCACCGCGATCACCGCGCAGAACACGGTCGGCGTCGAGGCGGTGGAGGCCGTGTCTCCGGAAATGATCCTCGCCCAGGTTCGCGCGGTTTCGGAAGACATCGAGGTCGACGCGGTAAAGATCGGGATGCTTGGCACGGCGGCGATCGTCGAGGCGGTCGTCGAGGCGCTGGACCTCCTCGACGACGCGCCAGTCGTGGTCGACCCGGTGATGGTGGCCGAGAGCGGGGCGACGCTCCTGGACGAGGGGGCACGCCGGGCGCTGGTGGAGCTGCTGCTGCCGCTGGCCACGGTCGCCACCCCGAACATTCCGGAGGCGCGCGAGCTGACCGGGGCCGGGGCCCGGGACTCCCAGGAGGACCTCGCCCGCGAGGTGCTGGCGCTGGGCCCGCGAGCGGTCGTCGTCACCGGCGGCCACAGCGACGCGGTGGTCGACCTCTTCTTCGACGGTTGCGACGCGGTTGCGATCGAAGGCGAGCGCCACCCGGAGGGCGCTTCGCACGGCTCTGGCTGCACCCACTCCTCGGCCCTCGCGGCCCACATCGCGCTCGGCCGCTCGCCGTTGGAGGCGGCGCGCGAAGCGCGGCTGGTCGCCTCAGAAGCGGTCGGCGCAGGATTGCGCGACCTCGGCGAGGGCCCCGGCCCGGTCGACGTCTTCGGTCTGGCTTCCGGGCCACCTCGGTAGATTTCGAGCATGAGCTCAAACGGCGCAACCTCGACCAAGCTGCCGCGGCCGCGCTCGGCGACGGTCTTCGACGGCCCGGATCGCGCCCACTCGCGCGCCTACATGAAGGGCATCGGCTTCGACGACGAGGCGCTAAGCCGGCCGACGATCGGGATCGCGAACACCTGGGCCGAGGCGAATTCGTGCAACTTTCACCTCCGCGGCCTCGCCGCGCACGTCAAGGATGGCGTCCGCGCCGCCGGCGGCACGCCGTTGGAGTTCAACACAGTCGCCATCTCGGACGGGATCACGATGGGCACCCAGGGGATGAAGACCTCACTGGTCAGCCGCGAGGTGATCGCAGACTCGATCGAGTTGATGGCCCGCGGCTACCAGTTCGACGCGATAGTCGCTCTCTGCGCCTGCGACAAGACGATCCCGGGCTGCGCGATGGCGCTCGCCAGGCTCGACATCCCCTCGGTGGTGCTCTACGGCGGCTCGATAGCGCCCGGTCACTGGCACGGTCGCGACGTCACCATCCTCGACATCTTCGAGGCGATCGGCGCCCACAACGCGGGCGACATGAGCGACGAGGAACTGAACGATCTCGAGGGTGTTGCCAGCCCCGGCGCCGGCGCCTGCGGGGGTCAGTTCACGGCCAACACGATGGCCTGCGCCTTCGAGGCGCTGGGCGTGAGCGCCGGCGGCTCGGCGATGGTGCCGGCCGAAGACGAGGACAAGGGCACCGTCGCCGAGAAGATCGGCGAGCTCGTGATCAGGGTGCTGGCCGACGACATCAGGCCGAGCAGGGTGATCACCCGCGACTCGCTCGAGAACGCGATCGCCTGCGTTTGCGCCTCGGGGGGCTCGACAAACGCCGTCCTGCACCTGATCGCCCTCGCCCACGAGGTCGGCGTCGAGCTGACGATGGACGACTTCGAGCGCATCTCCCGCGCGACGCCGCTCTTCGCCGACCTCAAACCCGGTGGACGCTTTGTCGCCGCCGACCTATACGCCGCCGGCGGCGTGCCGGTGATCCTCAAGCGCCTCGCCGGCAAGGGCATCCTCCACCGGGACGCGCTGACCGTCACCGGCAGGACGATCGGCGAAGAGGCCGAGGCCGCCACTGAGGCTCCGGGCCAGGAGGTGGTACGCCCGCTCGACGATCCGCTTAAGCCCGAAGGCGGGCTGGCGATCCTGAGCGGCAACCTCGCACCCGAAGGCGCGGTGGTCAAGGTCGCCGGCACCGAGCGCCGCCGCCAGACCGGCCCGGCCCGGGTTTTCGAGTCCGAGGAGGAATGCTTCCGAGCCGTCAAGGACCAGCGGATCGACGAGGGC
>DATMRN010000242.1:0-11319 GCA_035566275.1 Solirubrobacterales bacterium
CGGCAAGGTGCTGGCGCCCGGTGCTCAGGTCAACGTCAAGCTGACTGGCTAGGCCGCCGATCATGGCAGCGCCGATGCGCGCGCTCGGCTCCGCTCACAGCCCCATCCGCCTGCGAGCCGAAGGCGTAAGCCCTCCTCGCCGGACCTCGCTTACGCGCCCGACCGCCGCCGCGTCGCGACGAAGCCGCCGATCAACACCACCAGCCCCAGCGCCACACAGACGATGCCGAGACCGGTCCGGGGGGCCGTGTCGCCGTGGACCGGCCCCATGAACCCCGGCAGCGATTGGCATTCCACGCTCAGGTAGACGGCGCCGAGCGCCAGCAGCGCCAGGCCGACGACTCCAGCCAACCACACCGGAAGACTCAGCTCGCGTCGCACGAGGCAAAGGCTACCCGCCGGGCCGCCAGCCAACCCAACCCCGCTGGCACAACGATTCGCTCCAAGGTCTCGCCGACCTCAACCCGGCCTGCGCAGCGCCCCGCTCACAAGGCAGCAGGGACCGCCGCATGCCCGGACGCGAAGCGGAGGACATGCGGCCCTTATTCAAAACCAGCCCTCAGCCAATCACCGAACGGAATCAGATCGTGATCGGTGATTGGCTGAGGGCCCTGCCACCAACGCCAAGTCGCCACCCGTAGAAGCCCCCAAGGGGGGCGAAACCCAACCCCCAATCCCTCACCCGGGCGATGGCCCTGCGCCCGCCCAAGGACTTCGCCCCGCCCGCGGCGCCCCCGCGCCCGCCTCCCAGAGCGCGAGCTGCGCGCGCTCTGGGACCGCCACGAGTCCGTCCGCCGCGAGCGCGACCGCGCCGCCGAGTGGCGAGCGGTGCTCGAGGAAGCTCGCCGCGACGACGGCCACGAGCTGCACCCGGCTGCGCCCGCCGGCGAGCTGCCCGCCTACCTGCGCGACCGCCTCGCGCTCGGGCCGCACGTCCGTGGAGCGCTGCGCCCGGTGCCGCGTAACGGCCGCGTGCTCGCCGCCGGCATCGACACCCTCTCGCCCTGCTGGTACGCCGAGCCCGGCGCGCCGCTGGCGCGGGCGATCGCGGCGCTGGCGACCCAGCAGGCCCACCGCGCCTGGCTCCTCCCCGATCCCGTCGGCGGCTACCGGGTCGGCTGGTTCGATCAGCCCGGCCTCGTCTTCGCCGAGGGCCGCCCCGGCGGCGAGGCGCTCTGCGCCGAGCGCCTCGCCGCCCTCGATCGGCTGAAGCCCGACGAGCGCACCGCCATCGGCCTCCAGGCCGCCGGCTTCTCCTACCGCGAGATCGGCGAGCGCCAGGAGTGGACCCAGACCAAGATCAACCGCTGCCTCGCCGAGGGCCGCGCCGCCCTGCGTGCAGCCGAGCGGCTGTGAGCCGATGCCATGGCTCCTTGAGGGGGTGAGGCGGAGAGCGATCATCCCCAAACGACCCGCCGCCAGAGCTATCCTCGGTTTATGCGGGCACTACCGGGAAGGGACTCGAGGACCTCGCTTCACGACTCCCCTGCCCGCGTCACCCGCGAGGGCGTCAAAGCCGACCAGCGCCAGCGCATCCTCCGCGCCACCGGCGAGCTGGTCGCCAAGCGCGGTTACAACGCCGTCACCGTCGAGCTGATCGTCAAGCGCGCCCGCGTCAGCTACAAGACCTTCTACGCCCATTTCGCCAACAAGGAGGAGTGCTTTCTCGAGCTCTTCGATGCGGTCATGGCCCAGACCCGCGCCCAGATCGACGACGCCGTCGCCGCCGAGTCGGGCGCGCCCTGGCCCCAGCAGGTGATCGCCGGCCTCCGCGCCCTCTTCGACGCCTTCATCGCCGACCCGCTCATCGCCCGCGCCTCGATCGTCGAGGCCCCCACCGTCGGCCCGCTCATCATCGAGCGCTATGAGAAGGCGATGACCGTCCTCTCGCCGCTGCTCCGCCAGGGCCGCGCAATCGATGGTCCCCAGCCCGACGAGCTTCCCGAGACGCTCGAGGACACCCTCGCCGGAGGAGTGCTCTGGTCCGCCTACCAGCGCCTCATCGTCGGCGAGGCCGATCGCATCGAGGCGCTCCTGCCGGAGGCGATCGAGTTCGTCCTCCGCCCCTACATCGGCGAGGCCGAGGCGGCGAAGTGGGCCAAGCGCTCTCAGGGGCAGGAGAGCGTGGCCGCCTCCTCCACGACGCCCTGACCGGCTCCGAAACCGCGACGGCTGCCCCCCCGCCATGGGCGCGCCTATCCTTTCCAAGCGTGACCGTACAGCTCGATGACGCCCTCGCCGGCGCGGTCCTCTCCGACGCCGAGCGCCGCACCGTGCAGCGCTTCGTCCCCATGCTCCGCGCGGAGCTCGGCGACGATCTGCGCGCCGTCTGGCTCTACGGCTCCCGGGCGCGCGGCGAGAGGCCCCATCCCGAGTCTGACGTCGACCTTATGGTGATCGCCGCCGGCGACTGCGAACGCAACCGCGATGCGGCGTTGGGCCTCAGCGCGCAGGCCGCCGAAGCCGAGGGGGAGAGTCCTTTCACCTACTCCGTGCATACCTATACCCCCGAGTGGCTGCGCGGTCGTCGCGAGATCGAATCCTTCTTCATCCAGGAGGTCGACCGCGACAAGATCGTCCTCGACGGGAGCGCCCTGGAGTGAGTCCGCGCTCGGAGGAGTACTGGGAGCAGGCTCGGGAGCGTCTCGCCGATGCGCAGGAGATCCTCGATCTGGCTCATCCCGCCGTAGTGGTCAGCGCCGCCTACTACGCGATGCTCAACGCTGCCAATGCCGCCCTTTCCGAGCGCGGCGAGCACGCGAAGACCCATAGCGGCACTTGGACCTGTTCAGCCGGGTCTTCGTCGCGCCCGGCGACTTCGACCAGAGGCTCAGCGCCCTCGCCCGCCAAGCCAAGGAAGTCCGTGAGAGGGGCGACTACGACGCCGCCCCGCCGGACACCACCGAAGCGGCCACCTACGTCGAAGGCGCCGCCGACTTCCTTGCCGCGGTCGCAGCGCTGCTCCCCGAGGCCGGCGACCCGCACAGCAGCGATCCAAGCTCCACGGACTGAAGCTCCTCACCCGCCCCCACCACAACCTGATCCGCCGTTTACCGCTTTCCAAAGCGGTCTCGGCGGGCTATCCTCCGCAGGCGGCTTGGGAGGTGTCTTGGAATCGGATGGCACCCCAACAAGATCAGCGAGCCCGCGTTCACGACGCCCTCATCGACCTCTGCTTCGAGCGCGGCTTCAAGCACGTCGAGCTGGACGACCTGCTCGCTCGCGCCGGCCTCGACCGTCCCGTCTTCGACCGCCACTTCGCCGACCTCGAGGACTGCTTCTTCCAGGTCTTCAAGTTCGAGGTCGATCGCTACCAGCGCGAGGCGGCGCCCGACCGCGAGCCGCTCACCGACTGGCGCGGCCGGGTCCGCGCCAGCGCCTACGCCCTCTTCCGCTTCCTCGCCGCTGATCAGAGGCTGGGCCGCTTTGTCCTCGTCGAGTCCCGGGTCGCCGGCGAGCGTACCCAGGTCTTCGCCGGCCAGCAGATCGAGGCGCTCTTCGACCTCATCGACGAAGGCCGCCAAGAGCTTGCTGACCCCGGCTCCATCACCCGCGCCACCGCCGAGGCGATCGGCGGTGGCGTCTTCAACCAGCTCTACGCGGTCATCGGACGCGGCGCTCCCCTTCCGCCCGAGCGCGAGATCGTCCCTCAGCTCATGTACTGCATCGTCCTCCCCTACGCCGGTCGCGACGCCGCCCACGAAGAGCTCGCCATCCCGCCACCGCCGAGCCCTGCCGAGCCGAGCCCGCCGCTCGCCCGCCGCGGATAGTCTTCCACCGTGTCGGCCCGCCGCAGCGATCGCAGAGACGAGGCTCGATCCGACCTCGGCCCCCTGCCCGGCGGCCACCACGGCCTCTCCCGCGAGCAGGTCGCCGAGTCCCAGCGCGAGCGCCTCCTCGCCGGCGTCGCCCACGCCGTCGCCGAGCACGGCTACAGGGCGACCACGGTCGCCGAGATCGTCAAGGCCGCTTCGGTCTCCAGCCGCGGCTTCTATGAAAACTTCGACTCCAAAGAAGACTGCTTCCTCGCCGCCTTCGACGCCGTCCTCGCCCATCTCGAAGGGCTGATCGCCGCAGCGGTCGAACCCCAGCCCGACTGGCCCCGAAAGGTGATCGCCGCCCTCCGCGCCGCCCTTGCCTTCTTCGCCGCCGAGCCCGACCTCGCCCGCCTCTGCCTGATCGAGCCGATCACCGCCAGCCCTTCGATCGCCACCCGCTTCCGCGCCGCCGTCGTCTCCTGCATCCCCTACCTCCAGCCCGGCCGCGCCGAGCGCACCGACGCCTCCTCGCTGCCGGAGTCCACCGAGGACTCGCTCCTCGGCGGGCTGATCGTCCTCACCGCCCGCTCCCTCCTCGCCGGTGAGCCCAGCTCCCTCGAGGACCTCCTACCCGACCTCGTCGACTTCGTCCTCTCGCCCTACCTGGGCCCGGACGAGGCCAAGAAGCTGGCCGCCGAAGTTGCCGTCATGGATGAGGGTGACTGAGCTGTTGGCGACAACACAAGGAGCTGCGAATCACGCCGCCCCGTTAGCCACCCTGCAGGCGTCCTCGGGGCCGATGAAGGGGGTCAGGGTCACGTAGGTGGCGAGCGATCCCACCTCCGGCAGCCCCTCCGGCCCGCTGGAGCGCAGCTGGTTTCCCAGCAGCGCGTAGATCGCGCCCCCGATCGCCTCGGCCGCGACCGCAGGCGTCTCGGGGTGCTCGGCGTAGCCGGGCGCCAGCATTTTCTGCAGCGAGTCGATGATCCGGTCGCGCTGGGCCAGCGCCCGCGGCCCCGCCGCATAGACCTCGGCGATCGTCAGCGCCGCGAAGTCCGGCTCGGCGGCGAGGAAGGCGCACATCGTCTCATACGCCGCCCGCACCCCCGCCCGCCAATCGGGCGCCCGGCGCACCGCGGGGCGGACCGTTGCCAGGATCAGTGCGCCGCTCAGCTCGATTGCGTCCAGCAGCGCCTCTTCCTTGTTCTTGAAATGCGCGTAGAAGGTGCTGAGCGAGATCGAGGCTCGCTCGGCGATGTCGTCGGTTCCCATCGCCGTGTAGCCCTTCTCGGCGACGGTCGCCGCCACCGCGCGAGCGATCCGCTGCGAAACGGTGTAACCGTCGAACTGCTGCCGGGGGACGTTGACGCGCCTCGACGCCCGCAGCGGCTGGGGCGGAGGGTGGTAGCTGAACCCCCAGTCGCGCAGCTGGTCCACCAGGGCCACCAGCTCCCTCTCCTCTTCGCGGTAAAGGCGCGTGTGGATGACCTTGCGCAGCCCGCCGACGATCGCCAGCACGATCTCCGCCGGCATCGCGGCCTCGGATTTCGCGGCCAGGCGCTGTGCGAACAGGCCCTCGAAGGGCTCCGTCGCTCTGTCGATCATCTCCGTTGCGGCCGGCCCTGCTGTGTAGACGTCGACGAAGCAGAAGCGCGCGGTCGCGGGTTGCTCGGCGATCAGCTCGATCACCGCCCGCAGCGCCGAGCCTTCGCCGTCATAGCTCGCCGAGACGATCTCCTTCACTCCCCTGAGGATCGTCTCCAGGGCCCCCAGCGCGCAGGCTTCCTTGTTGGCGAAGTGCTCGTAGAAGTCGCTGCGCGAGACCCCCGAAAGCCCGACCAGGTCCGCCACCGTCGTCGCCTCGTACCCCTTCTCGGCGACCACCGCGACCATCGCCCCGTAGAGCCGCTCGCGCTGGTTGCGCTCGACCTCCTCCCGCGGCGTGCCTGAGCCCGGCCGCAGCTTTCGAGCCTTCAGTTCCGAGGCATTCCCCCATGGCGTCCTGACCATTTCGGTCGGAACATAGCCAGCCATCACCTGGCGCCCCGTTCCCCTCTCGGCAGCCTCGAATCTTCAGTAGACAGACGTTCTTTTGAATCCCGGGTGGCCGTAGGAAATCGTCCCCTCTCGGTGCTTCTACCGCCCGCCTCGTCTTGCTGCGCTGGGGTCGCATTCTGCTCCGCCGGACCCCATCGTTGTAGGCAAATCGAAGCCGAGCCTTGACATTTCAGTAGATCTGTGTTCTCATTCCCCACGCTGGACAGTAGAGTATTTTCTGAAGATAAGCTCACTTTTTCGGCCGAGAGGCTCGTCTTTTCGGCAATGGGTGCCGCCTCGGCGGCTACAGGAGAAAAAGCCCGACCGGCTCAAAGGCAGGGGACGCGCACAGTTGGCGCCCCCGAGGATTGACCGGAACGGCATGGGACAGGAGAAGAGATGCAGGCAAAGCCACGACGCCCAGTGGCCCGTTTCGGCACCTCCGACGGCGCTCCGAGCGCAGCCCGCGCCTGCGCTCGCCCCCGCCCGCGCTCCGTTTCCGACCTTCCCCAAGCGGCCGTCGTCTTCCTTCCCTGGCTGACGACGCCGAGCGGCCCGCTTCCCGCGGGTCCTCTGAGCGACCCGCTTCCCACGGGTCCTCACGAAGAGCGGCGAGCGAGCGGCCCGAGGCGCGTGGGCGCATCCCGGCCCACGCGCCTCGGGCCGCTCGCCGATGCTCGCCCGCGCTCTCCTCAGCCGTGCAGCCGCAGGTGCGCGACCTCGTACACGCTCTCCGCCTTCGAACCCGGCGGCTGATGACGCACCCCGAAGGCGAGGTGGTCAAGGTAGAAGCGCCCCTTCTCGTCCTTGGCGATCCGGAAGACGAGGCCGAGCGGCCCGCCCGGCGGCGGAAGGTAGACCTTCATGCAGTCCGGCAGGCTGGTTCCGTCGCGCCCTTCGGTATCGCAGGCGAACAGGGCGTCGACCTTCTGCCCTTCCCGTTCCAGCCGGGCGCGGGTTTCCTTGCCGATCCGCGTGGCGCTGCCCCTCGCGGCTCGCAGGTCCTCCTCCCATACGAGATCGTCGAAGGCGACCCGCGTGTAGCCCTTCTTCAGGGCGATGCCTCAGCCCTCGCCGTCGGCGGGGCGGACCGGGCCGTGCTCGGCCTCGAACTCCGCCAGCGTCGCGGGCTCGTGGCCCAGCCTGGCGAGGATCGCCTCCGCGGAGGTCTCCGGCGCCAGCACGACGCGCCCTCCGGCCAGCTTCCTCTCGAGCACATAGCGCCCGCGAAGCCCACCGCTGAGGGTGACATGAACCTCTTCCGCCATGTCCACAGCGTAGCGACCACCTCCAACGGATTCGCGATCGAGCGCCATACCACCCTCAAGGTCCGTCTCGATCGCGACCTGTTCGCCGCTCGCCGGCGCCGCGGCGATCGAGGGTGGGCTGCCGAGCGGCGCTTCGCCCTTCTGCACATGCCCGCCGGCCGCCACCGCTGCCTCGGCGACGCGCTTCAGGTTCTCGGGGTCGGGCGCGACGACCACGCCGACGTCCTTCGTCCCGCGCACGACCCCCCAGGCGTTCACCGCGAGCCCGCCGATCAGGACGAACTCCACGCCCGCCTCCGAGAGGCGCCGCAGCAGCTCGTCGAAGGCCTCTTCGCTCAAGCCTTGCGCGCGGTTCCCGTGAACCGCATCAGCTTGTGGCTCAGGGCGATCCCCTCCGCCAGGTTCACGCTGATCGGCCGCCGCGCGTCCTCGCGCAGGCGCCGCACCCGCACCGCCTCGGCGGCTGCGACGGGGGTGGGGGGGAGGGCTCTTTCGTCTCGCGCCACGCCGAGCCGCATCGTAGCGCCCCGCTTCCGGGACCCCACCACCACCCATCGCACCACCACCAACCTCAAGGAGAACAAGTGGAGAGGACTCGCATCCTCACGCACCGCCGGGTCGGTGCCGAAGCCGCTTGGGCGAGCGCCGGGATCTTCCCAGGGTCAACTGCCTCAAGCGGCGCCAACTCCCAGAGCAACGCAACGACAGGAGAGAGTGTGAACAACACCGAGCACGCCGCGAAGAACCCCGCCGTCAAGTCCGGTCTCTTCGCGACGCTCCGTGCCCTTCTCCGCGGCCGAGGGAGTGGTGCGCCCGCTAGGCAGAGCGACCGAGCGTCACGGTCTGATTCTTCGCCCGCGAACCCGAGCGAGCAAGCGTCACGATTTGATGGCTTCGCGCAGCGAGCGAGTGGTGAAGCGAGTGGTGAAGCAAATGTGAGGAGCGAAGCCGCAGCATTTGTGTCGGCCAGGTGCCTCGTCCTCCTCCTAACCGCCGCCCTCTTTGCCCTCGCCCTTCCTGCACCGGCCATCGCTGCTTTCAAGTACCCGGCGGCTTCAACCATGACCTTCGGCAGCGCTGGCTCCGGCGACGGGCAGTTCTCGTTTAACGAAACCCAGGGCGCTCCCGGTGCTGGGGTCGCGGTCGATAACACGACCCACGACGTCTACGTTGTCGACACCCTCCAGAACCGCATCGAGAAGTTCGGCCCCTCCGGCAACTTCTTAGCTGCTTGGGGCTGGGGCGTCACCAACGGCAGCGAAGCGAGCCAGGTCTGTACCACGGGCTGCCGGGTTGGTAACTCCGGTTCGGGGAATGGTCAGTTCACCACGCCTGTCAGTGTGGCTGTCGACAACTCCGGTGGACCCAGCGCCGGTGACGTCTACGTCGCCGACCGCGGAAACGACCGCATCGAGAAGTTCGGCCCCGCCGGCAATTTTCTCGCCCAGTTCGGCAACACGGCCGGCCCCGGCCGTCTCGGAGACGGCTCTGGAACCTCTGAAACTTTCCGCGGCGGCAACTCACTTTCTGTCAACCCGACAAATGGCGACGTTTGGGCAGCCGATACCGTCAATGAACGCGTTGTTGAGTACTCCCCTGGAGGGTCCTACCTCTCCGAAATCCACGAAGAAGGAGGTGTCGCCTTCGGCCTCGCCGTCGACGCCAGCGGCAACGTTTATATAGTCAATGGAAATGGTCACGTTGAAAAGCACAACTCCTCGGGCGCTTTTCAGTACAGCCTCGATACTGAACCGGAAGGAGAAACGGTCCCGCGTGCGATTGCGATCGACGCCAGCGGCGATGTGTTCGTAGGCGACAACGGCGGGAGCGAATACCGCGTTCTAGAGTATGGGCCCGGTGGTGACGCCCGCGCCGTGTTCGGCACCGGCTCAATCGGCATTTCCACCGGTGCGGCGATTGACACCTCCGCCGGCAACCCTGCCAGCGGGACTCTTTACCTTGCCGACAACCCCAACAACCGGGTTGACGTGTTCGTGCCCAAAACCTTGCCGACCGTCACCACCGGCGCTGCGTCGAACCAAACGCTGACCGGCGCTACCCTGAACGGCACCGTCAATCCCGAAGGTATCCAAGTCACCGGCTGCCTTTTCGAATACGGCATAACCACCTCCTACGGCCACACCGCTGCCTGCGCTGAGACCGTTGGCTCGGGCAACGGCGCCGTCTCTGTGCATGTCGACGTCTCCGGACTCGAACCCGGGCACCCCTATCATTTCCGCCTCGTCGCCGAAAACGCCAACGGCTCAGAGCCTGGCAGCGATCAGACCGCGCTGACCCTGGGTCCGACGATTGGCGCTGAGACTGTCAGTCACGTGGGAGGATCTGCCGCGCAGCTCGAAGCCCAGATCAACCCCAACGGTACCGACGCCACTTATCACTTCGAATACGGCACCACCACCTCCTACGGCCACACCGCCCCGAATCCCGACGGCGACCTCGGCTCCGGCTCGACCAACCAGGCCGCGGTCACCGAAATCACCGGCCTCGAACCCGACACCGTCTACCACTACCGCGTTGTCGCCATCGACGTCGCCACCGGCCCCCAGGGCTACGCCGGCCCCGACGCGACCTTCACCACCAACCCCGCCCTCGGCACGCCCAGAACGAATTGCCCCAACCCCGCCCACACCGGCCTCTCCGCCCGCCTCCCCGACTGCCGCGCCTACGAGCTCCTCACCCCGCCCAACAAGGGCGACGGCGAAGACATGTACGGCGACTTCGGCGAACAGTCCGTCAACGGCGGCACCTCCGATGCCGGCTTCTCCTCTGAAGACGGCAACGGCTTCTACCTCACCACCCTCGCCCGCTTCGGCCCCTCTCCCGCCTCCGGTCAGAACGGCTACGTTTTCTCCCGCGGTCCTGGCGGTTGGCAGTCGACCTCGCTCGCCGCGCCCGGCGGCGGCGTCCAGAGCATCACCGGCGAACTCCTCAGCCCCGACCTCTCCCAGGTCGGCATCGACGCCGGCACCGGCTCCGAAGGCAACCTCCCCGCGACGCGCAATGTCGGCCAGGTCGGCCCCGTCGGCGGCCCCTACACCACCCTCTTCGACGTCCCCCACACCTCGGCCGGCGCCAAGCTGGTCGGCGCCTCCGCCGACTTCAGCCGTGTCTTCCTCCAGTCGACCGAACACAACCTCATCCCCGGCGGCCTCGCCGAAACCCAGATCGCCGGCAGCAACGCCCTCTACGAATACTCCGCCGGCCACTACAGCCTCCTCAATGTCAAAACCGGCGGCGCCTCGCTCACCAGCTCCTGCGGCGCCCGCATCGCCGGCACCCGCGGCGCCGGGCGCTACGCCCACGCCGTCTCCGCCGACGGCTCCCGCGTCTTCTTCGAAAGCCCCGATCCCCGCTCCGGCTCCTCCGACCCGAGCTGCTACGAAGAAACGGGCGCCGGCTTCACCGGCGCCCCGCCCCAGCTCTACACCCGCTCCGCCGGCCTCACCACCGAGGTCTCCGCCCCCGAAGCCGGCGTCGTCGACCCCCACGGCCCCCAGCCCGTCGCCTTCGCCGGCGCCTCCGCCGACGGCTCCCGCGTCTTCTTCATCACCCGCGGCGAGCTCACCTCGAACGACCTCGGCAACCACGAACCCGAGCTCTACGAATACGACACCCAAACCGAACACCTCACCCGCGTCTCCCGCGGCGCCTCCGGCAACGCCGTCGGCAACGTCGGCTGGGTCGTCCCCTCCGCCGACGGCTCGGCCGTCTACTTCACCGCCGGCGGCCGGCTCGCCCCCGGCGCACCCTCCACGGAACTATTGCCTAGCTCCACAAAGCCCGCGACCTACGACCTCTACCGCTACGACACCTCCACCGGCGCCACCGCCTACATCGCCCAGGTCAGCGGACACGACTGGAACGAAACGGTTCCCAGCGGCTTCCAGTTCACCAATGTCCTCCACCCGCTCAATATCCTCTCCAACTGGCAGGCGACCCCCAACGGCCGCTACCTCCTCTTCGACGCCGTCGAGAGCCTCACCGGTTACAACAGCCACGACCCCAGCGGGCATTGCAGCGGCGATCTCAGCGGCAGCGGCGGTTCCAGCCATAACTGCGGTGAGGTCTACCGTTACGACAACGTCACCGGCAGCCTCCTCTGCCTCTCCTGCAACCCCAGCGGCGCCGCCCCCTCCGCCAACGCCCTCTTCGACCGCAACTACGGCCCACAGCTGTGGCAGGTACGCGCCATCTCGGGCGACGGCTCCACCGCCTTCTTCGACACCACCGAATCG
>DATMRN010000243.1:0-11155 GCA_035566275.1 Solirubrobacterales bacterium
CGGCGGCCGCGGCCGCCGTCCTTGGTGCGGCGGATCGTCGGCTCGACCGCGCGGCGCGGCGTAGCGTGGCCGTCGAAGCGGGTCGCCACCACCGTCACCCAGACCTGGTCGCCCAGCTCCTCGTCGACGTTGGCGCCGAAGATGATGTTGGCGTCGGGATGCGCCGCCTCGCCGACCACCTTGGCCGCCTCGCTGACCTCGACCAGCGAGAGGTTCGGCCCGCCGGTGATCGAGAGCAGGATCGAGCGGGCCCCCTCCATCGAGGTCTCCAGCAGCGGCGAGGAGATCGCTTTCTCGGCGGCAAGGAGCGCCCGGCCCTCGCCGTGGCCCATGCCGATCCCGAGCAGCGCCCGGCCGGCCTCGGACATGATCGTCCGCACGTCGGCGAAGTCGAGGTTGATCACCGCGGGCAGCGTCACCAGGTCGGAGATGCCCTGCACGCCCTGGCGCAGCACGTCGTCGGCAACCTGGAAGGCTTCCACCATCGAGGTCTGCTGGTCGAGGACCTCGAGCAGGCGGTCGTTGGGGACGACGATCAGCGTGTCGACCTCGGCGGCCAGCTCTTCGATCCCTTTGCTCGCCTGGTTGCCGCGGCGGCTGCCCTCGAAGCTGAACGGCTTGGTGACGATGCCGACGGTGAGCGCGCCGACCTCGCGGGCGAGGCGGGCGACGACCGGCGCGGCGCCGCTGCCGGTGCCGCCGCCGGCGCCGACGGCGACGAAGACCATGTCGGAGCCCTTCAGCAGGCGCTTGATCTTGTCCTGTTCCTCGAATGCGGAGCGGTGGCCGACCTCGGGGTCGGCCCCGGCGCCCAGGCCGCGGGTCTGCTCGTCGCCGATGTGGACGGTGACATCGGCGACGCAGAGCTGCAGCGACTGAAGGTCGGTGTTGACCGCCATGAACTCGACCCCGGGGATGCGGGCGTCGACCATGCGGTTGACGGCGTTGACACCGGCGCCGCCGACCCCGACGACGCGGATCACCGGCTGGTGCGGCTCGCCGCTGCCGGGCGGCGCGTAGGCCGGCTCCTCGCGACCGTAGCGCGGGGTGTTGACGACGACCGACTCGTCGCGGCGAGGCTTGGGCTCCTCGGAGAACACTCGCTTCAAGCGCTCCGGCGGCGACTCCCGCCGCGGCTCATCGAGCGCCAGCCGTTCCGATCCCGCGGCATCTGTAGACGCCTCTCCCGCGGGTGGCGCGGGGGATGGGAGGGTCGAGGACGGGCCCTCCGCCCGCAGCGCCCCCCCATCCCCCGTGACAGGACCCGCGGCGGAGCGCTCTGAAGCATCGGGCGAGTCGGCGGGCGGGTCGTCAGAGGTGGAGCGGAAGAGATCGGCGAGGGGACCCTCGCGCATGCTTGCGCGCTTACGACGACCCATTCGCCAAGACCTCCTTCGCCAACTCCCGATAGTAGTTCGCGGCGCTGCTGCCGGAATCGTACTTGAGCACGCTGGACCCCTTGACGGGAGCCTCGGCGAATTTGATCGCCTTGCGGATGCGGGACTTGAAGACGAGGTCACCGAAGTTCTCCTCGAGGATCTCCACCGCCTCCTTGGCATGGACGGTCCGCGCGTCGAGCATTGTCGGCAGGATGCCCTCGATCACGACGTCCGGGTTGAGGTTCTCCTGGATCATCTTCAGCGTGTTCTGGAGCTGGACCAGCCCGCGCATCGACAGATACTCGCACTGGACGGGGACGATCACCTTGCTCGCCGCCGTCAGCGCGTTGATCGTCAGCAATCCGAGGCTGGGCGGCGTGTCGATGCAGACGAAGTCGTAGTCGCCGGAGACCTCCTTCAGCGCTTTCTCCAGCGAGCGCTCGCGGCCGATCTTGGTGCTCATCGCGATCTCCGCCCCGGCCAGGTCGATCGAGGCGACCGCGATGTCGATCTCCCGCTCGACGATGATCTCGGAGATCGGCATGTCGTTGACGAGCACGTCGTAGAGGCTCTTCTCGACCTTGTCCGGATCGATCCCCTGGCTCATCGTCAGGTTGCCCTGCGGGTCGAGGTCGACGCAGAGGACCCGGTATCCCAACTCGGCGAAGGAAACCGCCAGGTTGAGCGTCGTGGTCGTCTTCGCCACCCCACCCTTCTGATTCGCAAAGGCGATCACCTCTGCGTGCTTGGTGGCAACCTCAGCAGCCGGCTCCTCCACAGCGACCCCATGGCGACTGGGAGCGATCAGGTCCCGAGGCATGAAACGCTCGGGCTCATCCATCGTTGCGGTTGAGGCGGAGGCGGTAGACGCCTCTCCCGCGGGTGGCGCGGGGGATGGGGGGGTCGAGGACGGGCCCTCCGCCCGCAGCGCCCCCCCATCCCCCGTGACAGGACCCGCGGCGGAGCGCTCTGAAGCATCGACAACCGAGCGCTCCGGGTCCTTCGGGCGCTCAGGCACCGCTTCTTCCATCCGCTCCAGCTCCTCGAGGATCGGGTGCGGCTCTTCCATCGTGGCGGACTTGTCCTTGGTCTTGCGGCTGAGAAATCCCATTGGGGCCGGTATTCGCATGGGCGCCGGCTTTTCCTGCCGCTTCGGGAAATTGCTAGGAATTGCCCGATCCCAGAGCTGCTCGACAAGCGGTTGGTCTTCGTGACCGGCAAGGGGGGCGTCGGCAAGACCACCGTGGCGGTGGCCCTCGGCCAGCGCGCCGCGGCCGAGGGCAAGCGCACGATCGTCTGCGAGGTCGCCTCGCAGGAGAACGCCTCGCGGATCTTCGACCACGCCGAGGTCGGCTTCCACGAGGTGGAGATGGAGGAGAACCTCTGGTCGATCTCGATCGACCCAGACGAGTCGATGCGCGAGTACGTGCTGCTCCAGCTCAAGGTGCGGGCGATGCGCGACCTTCTCTTCCGCAGCCGAATCTTCGGCTATCTGGCCGCCGCCACCCCGGGCCTCAAGGAGCTGGTCACGATCGGCAAGATCTGGGAGCTGGCCCAGCTCGACCGCAAGGTGAAGAGCGGGCGCAAGTACGACCTGGTGATCGTCGACGCCCCCGCCACCGGCCACGGGATCGGCTTCCTGCAGACCCCACGCACCTTCGCCGCGATCGCCCGGGTCGGCCCGATCCACTCCCAGGCGCAGCGGCTCGACAGCTTCATCACCGACCGGGAGCAGACCGGCGTCGCGATCGTCGCCCTGCCCGAGGAGATGCCGGTCAACGAGTCCGCCGCGCTCGAGCACGACCTGCGCGAGGAGGTCGGCGTCGCCGTCGACCGCATATATATGAACGGGCTCTATCCGGAGCGCTTCTCCAAAGCGGAGGCCGAAAGCCTCTCCGGGCTTGCGGGCGGAGAGGACGGCGCCGTGCGGGCCGCGGCGCGGGCGGCCCTCTCCGAGCACGGCCGCGCCCGCTCCCAGCGCGCCCAGCTCGCCCGGCTGCGGCGCCGGGTCGAGGCCCCGGTGAAGACGCTGCCCTTCCTCTTCGAGCCCGAGCTGGGGCCGGAGGCGGCGCGGCGCCTCTCGCGGAGGCTCGGCTGATGCCCTCGATCGGCGAGATCCTCGACGGCAAGGGCATCTGCATCTGCGCCGGCTCCGGCGGGGTCGGCAAGACGACGACCTCGGCGGCGATCGCCAGCGGGATGGCGGCGCGGGGGCTGAAGGTCTGCGTGCTGACGATCGACCCGGCGAAGCGGCTCGCCGACTCGCTCGGGCTGAAGGAGCTGGGCAACGAGGCGAAGCGGGTCGACCGGAAGCTGTTCGAGGCCCAGGGCGTCGAGATGGAGGGCGAGCTGTGGGCGATGATGCTCGACGCGAAGGCGACCTTCGACGAGCTGGTAGCCCGCCAGGCGCCCGACGAGGAGTCCCGCGACCGGGTGCTGAACAACCGCATCTACCAGCAGATCTCCAACGCCCTGGCCGGCTCGCAGGAGTACATGGCGATGGAGAAGCTGTTCGAGCTGCACACCGAGGGGCGCTTCGACCTGCTCGTCCTCGACACGCCGCCGACCCGCAATGCGCTCGACTTCCTCGACGCGCCGCGCCGCCTCACCCAGTTCATCGAGGGGCGCTCGCTGCGGGTCTTCATGCGGCCGACCGGTCTGGCGGCGCGGGTCGCCGGTCGGAGCGCCTCGGTGATGCTGAGCGTCTTCAAGCGGATCGTCGGCTTCGACCTGATCGCCGACCTGGCCGAGTTCTTCAACGCCTTCAGCGGCATGGTCGACGGCTTCCAGGCCCGGGCCAAGCGGGTCAACAGCCTGCTCGCCGACCGCCGCACCTGCTTCCTCGTCGTCTGCGGCCCGCAGGGCGAGCCGATCGACGAAGCCGTCTACTTCCACCGCAAGCTGGTCGAGGCGAAGCTGCCCTTCGGCGGCGTCATCGTCAACAAGGTCCACTATCCGGCCGAGCGGCTGCGCGGCGACGGCGCGGACCTGCCGGCGGCGCTCGCCGAGAAGCTCGGCGACGAGGACCTGGCGGGGCGGGTGGCGGAGAACTTCGCCGACTACCAAGCGCTGGCCGAGCGCGACGCCCGCAACATCGAGCGCCTCGCGGCGGAGCTGCGAACCAAGGGAGTGATCCGCATCCCCCACCTGGACGAGGACGTCCACGACCTCGGCGGCCTGGCCGAGATCAACCGCTACCTGTTCGCGACCGGCGAGGAGAGGATGGCGCTGGCCGCCGGCCGAACCCAACCCCCCCGCCGACGGGCCTAAAACCGACGCTATGCGTCGGTTTTAGGCCCGTCGGCGGGGAGTTCAGCCAGCGTGGCGACGGTAGTGGTCGTATTCGAGCTCGCCTACCTCCCAGTCCGCGTCCGGGACCGGGAAGAGGTGGCGGACGCGAGGGCTGTCGACCCGTTCGCGGTGCGCCAGGTCGCTCTCGATCGCCGGGAAGTCCAGCGTGCTGTCGTCGACCGCGACCTCGTCGAGCCACGGGGTGGCGGTGATCCGGATCTCGTCTTCCTCCGGAATCGGCTCCATGATTCTTGTTTCCTGCTCCACGTAATCCTCCTCGGATGGGACCTCATCCGGCCCCGACAGAATCAGATGGCGATCGGGACCGGATGAGGTCCCTGAATCAATTCCGCCCATGTCCTCGCCTTCGGCTGCGGGCATATGCGGGTTCTCGATGGATTGGGCGGTCACGGCAATCTCAAGGTCTCCGGCGGCCAGGCCGGTCGCGATCAAGGTCTCGTCGGCGGCGGTGCTGATGTCGGTGCCGAGCTCGCCGAGGGCGGCTTCGCGCAGCATCCTGCGGACGCCCTCCTCGATCCAGCTCGCCAGGCCCAGCCCTTCCCTTACAAAGGCGCCGTTCATCAGCGAGCGCTCCAGCTCCATGGCCCGCTCGACCTGCCGGCGGGCCTCGACCCGGTCGAGGGACTCGTCGGAGATCAGCGCCGATACCCGCATCGGCAGCGAGGCGCCGACCGGGCCGTGGCCCTCCAGCACCGCGTGCAGCGCCAGCAGGTGGTCGCTCAGTCCCTCCAGTGCACTCTCGCGCTCGCAGCCCATCTCGAAGCGGCCGACCGCCCAGGCGAGGGCGCCGTCGGGGTCGGGGCGGGCCTCCAGGGCGCTCGCCAGCTCGGCCAGCTCGCCGGCCTCCTCCTCGTTCAGCCTGTACCCGCCGGGACGAGTTGCGGGGGCGCCGGTGGCGACGCGCCGCCACCGGCCTTCCCCGGTCGGGGCGAAGGCGTAGGGGCCGAGCCCGACGCCGCCCGCCTTGAAGAGTCGCATGACGCTGATCAGCTCGCGGAGCTGGTGGACGGCCTCCTCGACCCCTCCGGGCTCGCCGCTCTGCTCGGCCAGTGCCAGGAACTGGGGCTCCCAGGCGGCGCGGCCCATGCCCTCGCTGCGCATCGCCTCGATCGGCGCGTCGATCTGCTCGGCGCGGACCACCCGCACGCCGTGCGGCAGCTGCAGCCGGGCCGGCGCCATCCGCAGCCCGACGATCGGGACGATCAGGACGTCGGCCTCGTGCACGTCGCGCGCCTCGGCGTCGAGCACGGCGAGCGCGTTGTCGAGCCGCGCCCGGTCGAGGGAGAACTCGGTGCTGCCGTCCCAGAGGGAGGCGATGAAGCTCGTCAGCATCCGGGCGGAGCGCTCGCCGGGCTCAGCCGGCACAGCCTCGCCGCGGGCCTCGAGGTAAGGCGCCGCGACCCCGGCCTCCTCAACCGCGTCGCAGGCCGGGCCGAAGGCGGGCAGCGATCGCATCTCGCCCTCGCGCTCGGCGACGTAGCGGGCGGTCAGCGGCAGGTAGCGGTAGAAGGGCGAGTCGGGGCCGGCGTCCTCGGCGACGTCGAAGGGGATCTGGTCGCCGCTCGCGACCAGCGAGCTGAAGCGCGTCGCCGCCTCGGTGGCGAGCCGCTTCAGCGCTTCGTTGAGGAGGAAGTCGCCCACGCTCCACGCTTCCGCCCGCCCGCCGGCGCTCCTGCGCCTGCACGGCGCCTTGCAGATCGCCCCTTTCTGGACGTTCGATCTAGACGGCGGCGGGGGCCCGCTCGGCGTCGCTCGGCGACAGCCAGCGCTTGCCGTAGGTGCGCATGTCGTCGATCAGCGGCACCAGCGCCTCGCCCTTCTCGGTCAGCGCGTACTCGACCCGGGGCGGCACCTCGGGGAAGGTGTGGCGCTCGACGATCCCCTCCTCTTCCAGTGCCCGCAGCCGCAGCGACAGCGTGCGCGGGCTGATCCCCTCCAGCGAGCGCTCAAGCTCGCAGAAGCGGCTGCTGCCTTCGGCGAGGTCGCGGATCAGGAGGAGCGTCCACTTGCCACAGACCACTTCGGCCGTGCGGCAGACGGGACATCTGGAGTTGCTCAGGGCGCTCATCGGCAAACGGAGGCGTGAGTCGAATCGCCTCGGTGAACCGAGTGTAGCGACATGGCTTCACTTACTGAAGCATTGGGCAAAGCCCGGCGCGCTCAGGAATGCCCGGCGGCGACCGGTTCCACCTCGAGCACGTCGATCTTGTAGCGGACGTCGTTTTTCCCGTAGACGAACGTCTCCGGGAAGCCGGGTTCGACTTCGAGCAGCTGGCAGCTGCCGGAGCCGGAGACGCACCGCGCTTCGCCGAACACGGCAGTCACGTCTGTGGAGACGAGGAACAACGGCTTCTTGGTCTTGGGACTGATCCCCATGTAGGTGACCACCTGCGTCTTCTTACCGGGCAACGAGGTCGGCGGCAGAACGCCTTGCCTGGTTTCGGGTTCGCTCTTTTCCTTGCCGCCGCCGGCCTTGCTCTCGGTCCGAGAGATCTGAACGTCGATCGCGAAGGCGTAGAAGATGGGCTGCGGCTGCTTCCCGTTTCCACCACCCCCCGCCGGAGCGCCCCCGCCGCTCGCAGGCGAGCCGGCCGGCTTGGAGGTCGATTCGGAGAAGCCAGATGAGGCTGTCGTGGTGGTTGAGGAGGTCGTGGTGCCGCTCGTGGAGGACGTAGTCGAGGTGGACGTCTGAGTCGTCGGAGCCGACCCCGGCTTCAGGACGGGTCCGGTGTAATGCTGCTTGAACGGATCCTTGGCCGGCAGGTGGGCGAGGCGCTTGCGCGGGTTGCGGAGGCCGGGATCGACCTGCACGACCGCGAACCGCGAGCCGCCGGCCCCCCCCGCCGCGGCGCCCACCGCCGCCCCGCCCGCGGTGGGCGGCGGGCTCGCCGGATGGGACCCCGAGCCGGAGAGGAGGAACGGGACGGCGGCGATCGCCGCGACCACGAGGGCGACCAGAGGCAGCAGGCGGCGGTCGCGCAGGTCGTAGAAGAGGTCCGAGAGGAACGGCGGCACCTTCAGTTCGGGCATCTTCAGCTCAGGGCCCTTGAGCCGATTCATGGCGTGCCTCCTGTCGTGGCCGAGGCGGGCGTCGCGGTCGCGGGGCTCGGAGCCGTCGGGGTCGCGCCGGCGGTGACGCCCTGGCCGGCGGGCGTCAGGTAGGTCGTGACGGCGAAGGTCGCTTCCAGGTTCGGGAACGTCTCACCCTGCTGGGGCCCGAGCGAGAAGCCGTCGATCGTGACCAGGCGGCCGTCGACGGCGACCCGCGAGTTCGCGGTCTTGACCAGCGCGTCGAGCCCGTGGATGAAGTCGGCGACGTGGAAGAAGTCGCCGGTGAACTTGAGCGTGTACGGCATCACGTCGAGCCCGGCCGGCCCGATCGTCGCGCCCAGCGGCAGGGTCGCGGCAGCCGCCTCGGTCGGTGCGGCCGGCGCCGGCGCGGAGGCCGGTGTCGAGGCGGAGCCGGTGCTGGAGCTCGGCGCGGGTTCCGCCGGGGCGGGGGCGGGAGCCGGAGTGGTCGAGCCGGAGCTGTTCAGCTGGATTTCCTGGAAGCGAACGCCCGCCTTGCCGGCGATGGCGTTCAGCTCGACCAGCAGCGAGGCGGTTTCGTCGTCAGCGGGAACCGCCTTGCCGAGGACGACCAGCTGCCCGTAGTTGCCGGCGAATCCCTTGCGCGCCACGAGGGCCGCGGCCACTTCCTGGCGGTCCTTGGCCAGCGACGCCTTCAGGTTCGAGACGGTTGTCCCGAGATCGCTCGCCTGCTGGCGCTTCGGCCCGAGCGCCAGGACCCAGAAGGCGACTGCGAGGGCGGCGGCGGCCAGCATCGCGACGATCACCCTGTTGCTCGCGCTCATCTCAACCCCCCGGCGCAGTCGTGGTCGAGGCGGTCGTCGACGATCCGGACGATTCGGGGGCGGGCGCCGCGGCCGCCGCGGGCGCCGCGGGCCCCGCTCCTTCGGCGCCGGCGCCGGTGCTCGGGATCGGCGCCGCGTCGAAGGCGACGACGATATGGAACTGGGCGATGAAGCCGCGCGTGCGGCAGTCGCTCGACCCGCCTCCCCCGCCGGATCCGCTCCCGCCGCCGCCCGTGGAGACGCCGGCGCCGCTCCCGGCGCCCGGGAGCGCGGAGGACTGGACGCCCACCCTGGTCACCCCGTCGATCTCCTTGAGCGCCGTGACGAAGCCGGCGACGCCGTCCTGGCCCGTCGCGCAGCCGCTCATTTCAAGCGCCGGGCCGGCTATGGAGGCACGCATCCCCGCCCCGGAGGACGATCCCGACCCCCCACCCGAGGAGCCGGAGCCCACGGACACTTTGGGAGAGTCGGTGGCGGTCAGGCTGGTCAGCCACACGTAGTTGGGGAGCACCTGCGACAGTTCGCGCATCACCCGTTCCCAGGCGAAGCGGCTGTCGGCGAGGCTGGTGACGGTCGCCACCCGCTGCTCTTTCAACGACTGAAACTGCGAGTAGGCGGCCAACCTCTGGGCGCTGGCGCGGGTCGCGGAGTCTTCCTGGCGAAGCTGAGCGGCTTCCGCCTTGCGGTCGGCAATCTGGTTGCCGGTCAGGACCAGCGCCGTCACCCCGGCGAGGGCGGCGACCAGGGCGCCGACCACGATGTAGACGACCGGCCCGCTGCGCATCGGGCGGTGCTCGCCGTGGCGATCCTCGGAGGGGATCAGGTTGACGGGACGCATCTAGTGCTCCAGCGCCAGGCCGTAGGGAAGGGTCAGCCGCGCCGCCGAGCGCTCGTCGAGCTGGCCGAGAGCAGGCGGGCGGGCGCGGGAGATCGGCAGACCGCCGAGCCCGACCTCCATCCGCACCGCGAAGCCCGCGATCGCGCTTCCCGGCCCGCAGAGAACGACCCGCTCGATCGGGATGGCGCCCTCCTGGGCCCGGTAGTAGTCGAGCGAGAGGCGCAGCTCGTCGACCAGCCCCACGATCCCCAGCTCCAGCGCCTCGCGCGCCTCGGCGACGATCTCCGGGTCACCCTCGACACCCTCCAAGGGCTGCTCCAGGCCGACGTGCGCCAGCCACTGGCTCGCGTGGTCGAGGCTCATGGCACGGCTGGAGGCGAGCCGGGCGGCGATCGCCCCCAGGCCCGCGTGGGAGACCCTGGTGAAGAGGCAGGCGCGCCCCCGCGCGACCGCGAGATTCGCGATCTCTCCGACGTTGCAGTAGAGCACCGCCTCCGCCTGGGGTCGGATCCCCTCTGCTGCGTCCGACTCCGGCTGCGGCAGAGTGTCGGCGAGCGCGCGGATCATCCCGAACGCCGAGAGGTCGACCTCCACCGGATCGAGGCCGGCGTGGCGAAGCGGCTGGAGGAAAGAGGAGATCATCTCGCGCCTGGCCGCAACCACGACGACGTCGATCTGCGGCGGCGACCCCTCCTCGGCGGGCACGCCACCGACCACCTGGTGCTCGAGCACCGCCTGGTCAAGCGGCATCGGCATCTGCTCCTGGGCCTGGAAGCGGACCGCCGCGTCGAGCTCCTTCGGGTCCTCTATCGCCGGCAGCCGCACGGTGCGGACGACGACGCCCTGGTTGCCGATCCCGAGCCGCACTCTCTTAGACAGCTTGTGCTTGGAGAAGAGCGACTTGAGCGCCTCGGCGAGGCTGTCGGCGTCGGCGACCTCCCCCTCGTGGAAGGCGCCGGGGGCGAGCGGCTCGATCGCCGTGGCGCCCAACTGCGCTGACCCGTTGAGCTTCACCTCGGTCGCGGCGACACTGCCGGCCTCGATATCGAGCCCGACCAGCGCGGTTGCCTTCTTCTGCCTGGTGAGTTGCATGGAAGCGGGAGGCCGGTGCGTCTGGGCACATCCGGCCCTCTCTGAATCGACAGAAAGGCCGCCGACCTTTCGCGCTGCAACTACCTAGAACTAGGAGAAAGTTCCGAGGTACCAGTCGATGAGGGGGCCGCCCGCCAGGAGGCCGGCGACGCCGCCGAGCGCCAGGAACGGCCCGAACGGGATCGCCCGTTTGCGCGCCGCCGCCCCGTGACGGGCGATCATCGCCAGTCCGACCAGCGAGCCGGCGAGCAGGGCGACCAGGATCGCGGGGGCGACGCTCCTGCCCAGGAAGAAGCCCATCACGGCCGCCAGCTTGACGTCGCCCAATCCCATCCCCCGGGGGTAGGCGAGGGCCACCAGGAAGAGCAGGCCACCGGCCGCCGCAGCCGCGATCGCCCGCTCGGGCAGGCTGCCGGGGTCGCCGGCGGCGGCGATCGCCACCCCCAGCACCGCCGCGACGAGCAGGATCCTGTTGGGGATGATCCGCCGCTCCAAGTCGGTCAGCGTGATCGTCGCCAGCGTGGTGACGAAGACGAGGCCGAGGGCGACGCCGGTCGCGTCGCCCCAGAGCACCAGCACCGTCGCCGCGTAGAGCGCTCCCACCGTCAGCTCGGTCAACGGGTAGCGCGGCGAGATCGGCTCCCCGCAGCAACGGGCCCGCCCGCGCAGCAGCGCCCACG
>DATMRN010000244.1:0-6716 GCA_035566275.1 Solirubrobacterales bacterium
CCCAGCATCCGCGGCCAGATCAAGGCGCTGAGGGCCCTCGGCGCCTCGTTTCCCACCGTAATGAGAATGCTCAACATCGCCCAACAGGACTTGGATAGGGTGAAGGGCAACCCTGCTCTTCTGGCCAGCAAGCGCGATCCATTCGCCAATTTCAGGAGGCTGGCTCACCTCTACGGTCTAACCGCCTGCGCCCCCAGCGGGTGACCTACCCGCGAAACACGCAGCGAAAGCCAATGTGGCTGGTCGACGAGTCGATCATCTGCGGCAAGCGCGCAGCCGGGCGGTAGCGCAGGCAGTAGCTGGGAGCGCAGAGGTGCGAGCCGCCCTTGACGACCTTGCGGGGGATGCGGATCTCCGGCTGCTCAGGGTCGAAGCTCTCCTCCGGCCGCCCACCGCGGGGATTCTCGGGCGTGCAGCAGGCCTTCTCCAAGTCCGCTGCGTGACCGGGGAGATACCAGTCAGCTGTCCATTCCCAGACGTTTCCAGCCATATCGTGCAGGTCGTTGCCATTCGCCGGGAATGAGCCCACGGGCGATGTTCGCAGCCATCCGTCGAGGAGCGAGTTTTGCCATGGGAAGCCGCCCTGCCAAGTGTTGGCCAGCGGGGTCGTGTCCTGCACGTCCCTGTCTCCCCATGTGAACACCGCGCCCTCGAGGCCGCCGCGCGCCGCATACTCCCACTCGGCCTCGGTTGGTAGAGACGCGTCCGCCCATTCCGCGTAAGCCTCGGCGTCCTCGTAGGCGACCTGGACGACCGGATGGTCTGAGAGGTCATCTGTGCCAGAGCCCGGGCCGAGTGGCTGGCTCCATCGCGCGCCGGGCACGTATGACCACCACTGGCTCGGGTCATCCAGAGGAACCGGGCCCGGCGTGCCCTGGAACACCAGGGACCCCGGAACCAGAAGCTCCTCCGGCGCCCCCGGAAAGTCGGCCGGGTCGAGTGGCCGCTCGGCAACGGTCTCGTATCCGGTCTCAGACACGAAGACCGCGTACTGCGCGTTGGTCACTGGGTGACGGTCGATCCAGAAGCCATCGACGCGAACGCGGCGAGCCGGCGCCTCCTCCGAATAGAAGTCCTCTGAGCCCATGAGGAACTCGCCTCCGGGAACCCACCGCATGTCCCTGGCGTCATCTGGCTTTGGCTTTCGTACCACGAGCTAGTGGCGATTTATGGAACCGGTCTCCCTCGTCATTGCGAGGGCGCCCTCGGGCAGGTTCTGGTCGGCGTGGTAGCTGGAGCGGACCAGGGGGCCGGCGGCTACGGACTCGAACCCCAGCTCGTAGGCGGCCTTCTCCAGCGCTGCGAACTCCTCCGGGTGCCAATAGCGGTCGATCGGCAGGTGGTTCTCGGTGGGGCGCAGGTACTGGCCCACGGTGAGGACCTGGACGCGGTGCTCGCGCAGGATGCCGAAGGTCTCGACCATCTCCTCGTGGGACTCGCCGAGGCCGACCATCAGGCCCGACTTGGTGACGACCTCGTCTCCTCCCATCTCCTTCGCCAGCCGCAGGACGCGGGCCGAGCGCAGGAACTGGGAGCCGCGGCGGGCCTTGGGGTAGAGGCGGGGCACCGTCTCGACGTTGTGGTTGAAGACGTCGGGGCGCTCGTGGATCACCTTGGCGAGCGGCATCTCCTGGCCGCGGAAGTCCGGGGTGAGGACCTCGACCTTGCAGCCGGGGGCCATCATCCGGATCGAGCGGATCACGCCGACGAAGGCGCCGGCGCCGTAGTCGGGGAGGTCGTCGCGGTCGACCGAGGTGACGACCGCGTGGCGCAGCCCCAACCTCTTCACCTGGTTGGCGACGCGCAGCGGCTCCAGCGGGTCGTTCCAGGTCGGCACGCCCGTCTTCACGTTGCAGAAGCCGCAGCGGCGGGTGCAGACGTCGCCGAGGATCATGAAGGTGGCGGTGCCGCGCTCCCAGCACTCGCCGACGTTGGGGCAGTTTGCCTCCTCGCAGACGGTGTGCAGGTTGTCGCCGTCGATCGTCGACTTGAGGCGGCGATAGGTGGGGCCGCCCGGGGCGGGGACCTTCAGCCACGGCGGCTTGCGGGCGCGGCGGAAGGGGACGACGCCGTCGATCTCGGCGGCGGTCCCGCCCGGCTTGGCGCGGGAGCGGGTTACGTGGACGCGCTCGGCCCCCTGCGTGGTCCCGTTCATGTGACCCCGAGCCTAGCGTTGTCAAGCCCGAGGTAAGCCGGGTCGGCCGGGGTCGGGACGCGCTCGTAGACCGCGCCGAACCGGGCGGCGACCGTGGCGGCGAAGGCGTCGAGGTCCTGCTCGGCGCCCAGCTCGCGGCTCAGGGACGTCACGCCACAGTCCTCGATCCCGCAGGGCACGATCCAATCGAACGGCTGCAGGTCGTTGTTGACGTTGATCGCGAGTCCGTGGGTGGTCACGCCGCGGCTGACGTGGACGCCGATCGAGCCGATCTTGCGCGCCTCTTGCGGTCCCGCCGATGTGCCAGGAGCCTCGCCGCGCGTCCAGACACCGGTCAGCCCCTCGATCGTCCCAGCCTCGACTCCATGCTCGGCCAGCGACGCGATCGCCACCTGCTCCAGCCGCCGCACGTACTCGTGGACATCGTCGCCGTAGGGGGCCAGCGACACGATCGGGTAGGCGACCATCTGGCCGGGGCCGTGGTAGGTGACGCGGCCGCCCCGGTCGGTGTCACGGACTTCGATGCCCTGCATTTCGTACCACTCGGTGGCCATCGGCAGCTCCTCTGCGGTGGAGCGACGACCACGCGTGTACACAGGCGGGTGCTCGAGCAGCAGCAGGGTGTCGGGAATCGCGCCCTCCTGCCGTGCCGTCCTCAGCCAGCGCTGGGCGACGAGGCCCTCCTCATAGGGGACCAAGCCGCAACCGACTACCAGGACTTCCGCGCTCACTTTTGAAATCGTTGCACGGCGCCGCTCTATCCTTGGCGCCGTTCCCATGGTCCGGTCCAAAGCTCTCCGACCCGAATGGCTCCCGGCCGTGGCGCTCAGCTCGGTGCTCGCCGCCGCGATGCTGGTCTGGAACCCCCAGGTCGGCGACCTCGCCGCGCAGGTCTTCCGCACCGAGCTGTTCCAGCACGCGGGGCTGGCGATCTGGAACGGCAGCTGGTACGGAGGCCACTACACGCTGACCTACAGCGTCCTCTTCCCGCCGCTGGCCTCGGTGCTCGGGCCGCAGATCGTCGGGGCGCTGTCCGTCATCGCCTCCTCTTACTTCTTCGACCGCACCGCCCGTGACCGCTGGGGCTCGGCGGCGCGGCCGGCGACGCTGTGGTTCGCGGCCGGGGTGGTGACACTGCTCGCCGACGGGCAGCTGACCTTTGCCCTGGGGGTGGCCTTCGGGCTTGCCTCGCTGCGCTTCCTGCAGACGGGGCGCTCGAAGCCGGCGCTCGCCGCCGCCGCGGGCTGCGCGCTGGCAAGCCCGGTCGCTGCGGTCTTCCTGGCCGGGGTGGTCCTGGCCGCGCTGCTGGAGCGGGGACGCCCCGTGAACCGGGTGGCGCTCTGGGCCGCCGGCATCGCCCTCGGGTTGATCGTCATCCCGAACCTGGCCTTCCCCGAGCCCGGCCAGTTCCCCTTCGCCTTCTCCTCCTACATTGCGATCCCGCTCTGGTGCGGCGGCGCGCTCTACGTGACGCGGGGCCTCGCCCGCGAGGAGCGGCAGCTGCGCTGGGTCCTGGTCGGCTACGTGCTCGCCTCGACGCTGCTCTGGCTCGTCCCAAACGCGGTCGGCGGCAACGCGGTGCGGCTGGGGGCGTTGTTCGGCGGGCCGGTGCTGGCCGCTGTGGTGCTGTCGCGGCGGCCGCGCGTCTCGGCCTGGGCGCTGGCGCTGGTCATGGCCGGTGGCCTCTACTGGCAGGTGACGGCGAGCGTCAGCCAGATCGCCCGCAGCGTCGGCGACCCCTCGACCGCGCCGGCCTACTTCCAACCCGCGGCGAAGTGGTTGCGCGATCACGGCGGGAAGGGCGTGCGGGTCGAGGTGCCGCCGACCGCCAACCACTGGGAGTCGGCCTACCTGGCTCCGGGGTTCGACCTGGCGCGGGGCTGGCTGCGCCAGCTCGACACGACCCGCGACGACATCTTCTACGACGAAGCCCCGCTCACCAACCGCGCCTACAGCGAATGGCTGCGCCACAACGCGATCTCCTACGTGGCACTACCCGACGCGCCGCTCGACTACTCCTCGGAAGCCGAGCGGCGGCTGATCCTGAGCAGCCCGCCCTACCTGGCGCCGCTCTGGCACTCGGCCCACTGGCGGATCTACGCGGTGCGCCATCCCGACCCGCTGGTCCGCCCGCTGGGGTCGAGCCTGGCGCGCACCCTCTGGGTCGGGCGGCAGGGCTTCGCCCTCGACGTGACCCGGCCCGGCGACTTCCTGGTCCGGGTCAACTTCACCCCCTACTGGTCGATCGAACGCGGCGCCGGCTGCCTGCTGCGGCGGGGGGACTGGACCGTGGCCCGTGCGTCACACCCCGGAATCCTCCGAGTCTCCGCCGACTTCTCCCTCGGCAGCGCCTGGAACGCGGTAACGGACGCCCGCAAGACGTGCTGAGAGGGGCCGACGGGCCGATTCCCGACGATATGCGTCGGTTTTAGGCCCGTCGGCCTTGAGTTAGAGGGCTAGGGAGACTGGCTCCTCGAGGAGGGCGCGGATGCGGGCGAGGAATTGGGCGCCTTCGGCGCCGTAGAGGATGCGGTGGTCGCAGGCGAGGGTGACGGACATCAGGTGGGCGGCGACCAGCTCTCCGCTGCGGACGGCGGGGCGCTCCCTGATCGCGCCGACGGCGAGGATCGCCGCCTGGGGTGGGTTGATCACGGCCGAGAAGCTGTCGATCCCGTACATCCCCAGGTTGGAGACGGTGAAGGTGGCGCCGGAGAGCTCGGGCGGGGTGATCTGACCGTCGCGGACCCGCTGCGCCAGCCCCCGTGACTCCGAGGCGATCTGGCGCAGCCCCTTGCGATCGGCGTCGAAGACGGTGGGGACGACAAGCGCGTCCTGCCCCGCCACCGCGATCCCCACGTTGACCCGCGAATAAAGCTCGAAGCGTCCGTCCCGGTAGGCCCCGTTGGCCCGCGGGAACTCCCGCAGCGCCAGCGCGCAAGCCTTCACGACCATGTCGTTGAACGAAGGCACAACCTCACCTTCACCAGCCGAAGCCTTGATCCGCCCCCGCGCCTCGACCGCCCGACTCATGTCCACCTCTGCCTTGAGATAGAAGTGCGGCGCGGTCGCCTTCGACTCCGCCATCCGTCGTGCGATAGTCGACTGCAGCTTGCTCAGGTCCCGATAGGTCGTCTGCCCCTTCGCCGTCTCGGGACTGACGGCCTCGGCCACGGGTCCTGTCACGGGGGAGGGGCCTGCGGGCGGGCGCACAGCGTCGATTCTCGGCCCCTCCCCCGCGCCACCCGTGGAAGAAGCCGCCCTCTCCACGTCCGCCTTGACGACGCGACCCCCCGGCCCAGACCCCTGAAGCTGTGAGAGATCCAGGCCGCGCTCCTTCGCGATCCGTTTGGCCAGTGGAGACGCCTTCGGACGGCCGCCGCCGTCTGAGCTGTCGGGCGGCTCGACCGGCTCCTTCTGCTGGTGGCGCAGGGGAGGGGCCGAGCGCTCGACCGCTTCACCGTTTCCAACTCGCGCAATCGTGCTACCGATCGGCAGCGTCTCACCCTCCTCCGCGAGGATCTCAGTCAGCGTTCCCGCTACATCAGCCTCGTAAGCCATGTTCGCCTTGTCGGTCTCGATCTCCACCAGCTCATCCCCAACGGCGATCTCATCCCCAACCTGCTTCAACCACTTCAGGATCGTCCCCTCCTCCATCGAGTCCGACAGGCGGGGCATGACGATGTCCGACATCTAGAGGTCCCTCCTCATCGGATCCTCGCGCGGGTGGCGCGGGGAGGGGGCCGAGAACGGACACGCTTGCCCGCCCGCAGGCCCCCTCCCCGTGACAGGACCCGCGCACCGATTCATCAGAGCGACCCTTCGAGCGTCGCCATCGCAGCCTTTACGACGTTCTCCTCGTGGGGCAGCGCAGCCTGCTCCAGCCTCTTGGAATACGGCATGTGCACGTCCGCCCCGGTCACCCGCTGGATCGGCGCGTCGAGGTCGTCGAAGGCCTGCTCGGTGATCAGGGTCGCCAGGTTGGCCCCGACGCCGCCGTGCGGCCAACCCTCCTCGACGATCACCGCCCGGTTCGTCTTGCGCACCGACGCGAGGATCGTGTCGAGGTCGAGCGGGCGCAGGGTGCGCGGGTCGATCACCTCGGCCTCGACGCCGTGCTCGCCGGAGAGGGTCTTCGCCGCTTCCTCGGCCACCTGCGCCATCTTGAGGATGCCGACGATCGTCACGTCGCCGCCCTTGCGCCGCACCGCCGCCTGGCCGAAGGGCAGCACCTCGTCGTCGTCGTCGCTCACCTCGCCGCGGGCCCCGTAGAGGCTCTCGTGCTCGATGAAGATCACCGGGTTCTCGTCGCGGATCGACGCCTTCAGCAGCGCCTTGCCGTCGGCAGGGATTGAGGGGCAGGCGACCAGCAGGCCGGGCACCTGGAGGAAGAGGGCCTCGAAGCTGTGGGAGTGGGTGGGGCCGAGCTGGTGCCCGCCGCCGCCCGGCATCCGGATCACCATCGGCACCCGCGCCTGGCCATTGAACATGTAGGGGATCGCGGCGGCGTGGTTGACGATCTGGTCGAGCGCGAGCAGGGAGAAGTTGACGGTCATCAGCTCAA
>DATMRN010000245.1:0-2651 GCA_035566275.1 Solirubrobacterales bacterium
CCCGCCGGTCCTCCACCCCGTGGGCCGCCAGGACGCCGCGCATGAAGATCCCCGCACCCCCCCTCCACACGCCGGCCTCGATCAGGTCCCCGGACACGCCGTCGCGGATCGCCTCCTCCACACAGCGCCTGAGGTTCGCGATTCGCTCACGGCCGATCAGCGACTCGCCGATCAGCGGCCAGATCTTCCCCTCCTCGATCAGCCCGCGCTCGACCGGCCGGATCAGCCGCAGCCCGCGCCGGTTCAGCGCCTTCACGATCCAGCGCTTGGGGGGCAGGCGCGGGGGGACGACTTCGAGGAACCCCTCCCCGTGGTTGACCCCGAGCAGCGCGTCCCCCAGCAGGCTCAGGTAGCGATCGGCCAGCTCCTCGTTGCTCGCCCCGGGGCTCATCGGCTCAGGCGGACGTCGTGGCGGGCTCTCGGCCGGGCAGGGGCGGCCGTGTCCCCGATATGGGCTCCCTCGCCGGCGCCGCCTCTCTCCCCACTCTCAGCACGACCAGGATGCAGATCGCGATCGTCAGCAGGTGGGTTCGGTAGCGGAACCCGGTTCCCGCGTTGCCGGTGCTCAGCGAGTAGGCGATGAGGAGGAAGAAGGCCAGGTACCAGAGAGGCGCGGCGCGCTCCATCAGCCGCCCGCGGTTCTCCAGCGCGGTCCAGAGCAGCAGCGCGATGACGACGTAGGCCACGGTGGTCCCGACCAGGCCGAACTCCTGGCTGACGTCTTCGAGCTGCCAGGGGTAGGGGCGGATCAGCACGTCGCGGATGCGCCGGGGTAGGTTGAAGACGATCGCTTCCCTGCTGGAGAAGTCGACCCGTTCCAGCTTCAGGTTCGAGCTGTCGGTGGAGTTCGCTTCCTGCGCGCTCTGGACGTTCTGCTGCAGGCTCTGGTCGGTCGAGGCCTTGAGCACCGTCGGCGCGGCGACCGCCGCGAACAGCACCACCACCGCGATCAGGCCGAGCGAGCGGACCGAGCCCCGCTGCTGGGGACGCAGGCCGGCGTGCAGGACGGTGGCCGCCGTCGCCGCGATCAGGAACCAGCCCGCGTAGGGCCTGGTCGCCACGGCGATCAGGCAGCCGAGCACCATCGGCGCCAGGGCGCGCGGCTCGCCCCGGCGCCAGACGATCGCCCCGCCCAGGGCCACCAGCCCGCTGGCCAGAAGCATGTTCGCCTCCTTGTGCAGGAGGGTGGAGAAGAAGACGCCGGTCGGCTCCAGCGCCAGCAGCCAGATCGCGAGCGTCGCCGCCCGCGCCCCCGCCAGCTCGTAGACCGCCGCCGAGAGCAGCGCCAGCCCGGCTACCGCAATTCCGGCCTGGGTGCTGCGCAGGGCGAGGTCGGGGGAGTCGAGCGCGAACCGCTGCACGGCGAAGACGAACACGTGCAGCTTGCCGACCAGCGCCTCGCCCCAGGGCGCCGATCCCAGAGGCGCCTGGGCGATTTCCTGCGCCTGGGCGAGGAAGCCGAGCTCGTCGCCGCCGCGCAGCGTGCTCGCGATCGGGGTCAGCGACAGCAGCCCGGCCGCCGCGATCCTCGTCACCAGCGCGACGCCGACCGGATAGCCGATCGAGAGGCCCGGCCGCGAGCGCGCCAGCAGCCTGACGAGCAGCGCCAGGCCGCCCGCGACAAGGACGAGCGTCGCCAGCGTCGCCAGCGTTTCCCGAATGAACTGGTCCGAGGCGGTCGCCACCCCAGCTCAAGATACTCCGACTTATCTGATTCATTCGTGCAATTCTTCACGACCATGCAAGAAGGCCGACGGGAGGGTCCGGACCTGCGCCGCTGGGGGCGGGTCGTCTGGCGGCGGAAATGGCTGCTGCTCGGCGTCGTCGTCGCGATCCCCGCCGCCGTCTATCTGGGGTCCTCGTTGCTGCCGAAGACGTATGAATCGAGCACGACGCTCTACGTCCAGCCGACCAGCGTCAGCTCGACGCTGTTCTCCAACCAGCTCGACGTCGCCACCTCCGACGCCGGCGAAGCGGCGACCCTGATCGAGACCACGGTCGTCGCCCGCCGCGCCGCCCGCGTCCTGGGCCAGAGCCCCTCGACGGCCCGCGAGCTGCTGGGCCACGTCAGCGTCACCTCCACCAACGTGGCCGAACCGCAGAACCATTTCCTGACGATCGCCGCGCAGGCTTCGAGCCCGATCCAGGCCGCGCGCATCGCCAACGCCTTCGCGACCGCGGTGGCCGTGACCCGCACCGTCAACGCGGTGAGGGGGATCGGCAAAACCCTCGCCACACTCGAATCGCAGGCGGGCGAAACCGGGGACCGGGCCGCCCACCAGGCGCTCGCGCAGCAGCTCCAGAACCTGCGGGGACTGAGGGCCAGCCAGAAGGGGACGACGCCGGTGGTGGAACCGGCGGCCCCCTCGCGCAATCCGATCTCGCCCAAGCCGCTGCGCAACGCCGCCATCGCCCTCTTCCTCGCGCTGCTGATCGCCGCCGGGCTCGCCGCCCTCCTGGACCGCCTCGACCGCCGCCTCCAGGAGGTCGACGAGCTGGAGGAGCTGGCCGGCGCCCCGCTGCTGGGGGTGGTGCCCTTCGCCGCCTTCCCCGGCAACCCCCCCGGCCCCCACGTCCGCGAGTCCTTCCAGACGCTCCGCGCCGGCCTCACCTACTTCAACGTCGATCGCGCGCTGCCGACCGTGATGGTG
>DATMRN010000246.1:0-3282 GCA_035566275.1 Solirubrobacterales bacterium
GCCGGAGAGGACGAACTCGTGCATGCAGTGGCGGTCGAAGGCGACCGGGAGGCGCTCGCCCGCGCGACCCTCGGCGAGGCGCGCCTTCAAGTAGTTGGCGTTCAGCACGGCAGTCTCAGAGGCCTCGGCGAGGCCGTCGGCGCCGAGGCTGAGGATGTAGGCGTAGGAGCGGACGAAGACGCCGAAGTTGCCCTGGAAGCCGCGCAGGCGACCGATCGACCTGGGGCGGTCGTGGTCGAGGTCGAAGAAGGGGCCGCTGCCGTTCGACCCCTCGCGCCGCACCACCTGGGGGCGCGGCAGGAAGGGCTCGATCCGCTCGGAGACTGCGATCGGCCCGGCCCCCGGCCCGCCGCCGCCGTGCGGCTGGCTGAAGGACTTGTGGAGGTTGACGTGGACGATGTCGAAGCCCATGTCGCCGGGCCGCGAGTGGCCCATCACCGCGTTGAGGTTGGCGCCGTCGTAGTAGAGCGTCCCTCCCACCTCGTGGATCAGCTCGGCGATCTCGGCGATGTTCTCGTCGAAGAGGCCGAGCGTGTTGGGGTTGGTCAGCATCAGGCAGGCGACCTCGTCGTCGATCTTTCCCCGCAGGTCGTCCATCTCCACCCCGCCGCGCTCGTTGGTCGCGACCTTCACCGCCTCATAGCCGGCCATCGTCACCGAGGCGGGATTGGTGCCGTGGGAGGTGTCGGGGGCGAGCACCTTGTGCCGCCGCTCGCCGCGGTCGGCGTGGTAGGCGCGGGTCAGCAGCAGCCCGGCCAGCTCGCCGTGGGAGCCGGCGGAGGGCTGGAGGCTGACGTGCGGCAACCCGCAGACCTCGGCCAGCGAGCGCTGCAGCAGCCACATCAGCTCCAGGGCGCCCTGGGCGCGCTTGGGGTCCTGGGCGGGGTGCAGGCGGGCGTGGCCGGGCAGCGCCGCGACCCGCTCGTTGAGGCGGGGGTTGTGCTTCATCGTGCAGGAGCCGAGCGGGTAGAGGCCAGTGTCGAGGTCGAAGTTGCGGCGCGAGAGCCGGTTGTAGTGGCGGACGATCTCCGGCTCGGAGACCTCGGGCAGGCGCGGCGGCTCGGAGCGCAGGAGGTTGGAGGGGATCAGCTCCTCCAGCGGACGCTCGGGAACGCCGGCATCGGGAAGCTGGGCGGCGCGGCGACCGGACTTGGACTTCTCATAGATCGTCACCGCCCGTTCCCTCTGCATCGGCGTCTCCAGAGCCGACTCGGTCATGCCGCCCCCACCCCCTCCCCAACGCGCTCGGCGGCGACCGCCGAGCCAAGAGCGTCGGCGAGGTCGTCGATCTGGGCGCGGCTGCGGCGCTCGGTGATCGCGACCAGGAGGCCGTCCTCGTGCTCGGGGTACTCGCGGCCCAGCGGGTAGCCGGCGGCGATGCCGCGCTCGGCGCAGCGCTCCAGCACCCGCTCGACCGGGGCGTCGAGGCGGACCGCGAACTCGCGCACGACCGGCGCCTCGTGCAGCTGCGTCACCCCGTCGACGGCGGAGAGGCGCTCGCGCGCGTAGGCGGTGCGCCGCGCCAGCAGCTCGCCCAGCTCTCGGAACCCCTGCCGCCCCAGCCAGGCCAGATGGACCATCGCCGCCAGCGCGTTCAGCGCCTGGGCGGTGCAGATGTTGTTGGTCGCCTTCTCGCGGCGGATGTGCTGCTCGCGGGTCTGCAGGGCGAGGACGAAGCCGCGGCGCCCGTCGACGTCCTCGGTCTCCCCGGCGATGCGGCCCGGCATGCGGCGGACCTGCTCCTCGGTGGCGCAGAAGAACCCGAACGAGGGGCCGCCGAAGTCGAGCCGGTTGCCGAGCGGCTGGCCCTCGCCGAGGGCGATGTCGGCGCCGCACTCGCCGGGCGGCTTGAGGATGCCGAGCGTCATCGGGTCGACCGCGACGACCAGCAGCGCGCCGTGCGCCTTCGCCGCCGCGCCAAGCGCCTCGACGTCCTCGACCGCGCCGAGGAAGTTGGGGCTCTGCAGGAAGACGGCGGCGGTCTCCCCGTCGACGGCGTCGGCGAGCGCGGCGGCGTCGGTGAGGCCCCGCTCGAGCCCGACCTCGACCAGCTCGGCCCCGAAGCCCTGCGAGTAGGTCGCCAGTGTCTCGCGGCTGTGCGGGTGGACACCGCGGGAGACGACGAAGCGGCGGCGCCCGGTCGCCCCGATCGCCAGGTAGCCGGCGGAGGCGACCGACGACGGCCCCTCATAGAGGCCGGCGTTGGAGACCGGCAGGCCGGTCAGCTCCGACATCGCCGTCTGGAACTCGAACATAGCCTGCAGGCCGCCCTGGGAGATCTCCGGCTGGTAGGGCGTGTAGGGAGTGAGGAACTCGGAGCGCTGGACGATCGCGTCGACGATCGCCGGCACGTAGTGGTCGTACATCCCGGCGCCGATGAAGCAGACCTGCTCCTCGGCGTCGGCGTTGCGGGCGGCCAGCTCAGCCAGCCGCTCGAACACCTCGGACTCGCCGAGCCCGTCCGGCAGCTCCAGCGGCCGGCCCAGCCGCAGCGGCTCGGGCACCTGCTCGAACAGCTCCGCGGTCTTCTCGACCCCGATCGCCGCGAGCATCTCGGCCCGGTCGGCGGCGGTCGCTGAGGTGTAGCGCGTCACCCGGTTAAGGCTACGGAAGCCGGTGGCGGGGCTTTCCTACCCCTTTTCCAGCAGCTTGCGGTATTCGGCGGCATCGAGCAGCGTCTCCGCCTCGTCCGGATGACTCAACTTGACCTTGACCAGCCAGCCCTCGCGGTAGGGATCCTCGTTGATCCGCTCGGGGGCGTCGCCGAGCGCCTCGTTGACCTCGACGATCTCGCCGGACATCGGCGCGATCACGTCGGAGACCGCCTTGACCGACTCGACCTCGGCGTAGGAGGAGTCTTTTGCGATCGTCGCGCCGACCTCGGGCGGGTCGTAGAAGACGACCTCGCCGAGGCTGTCCTGGGCGTACCAGGTGATCCCGAAGACGGCGTGGTCGTCCCCCTCCAGCCGGGCCCAGTCGTGCTGGTCGTGGTAGAGCAGCTCATCGGGGTAGGTCGCGTCGGCCACGTCACTTCTCCTTCCGGTAGAGGGGCTTGGAAGCTACCCGGGCGGGGCGCCGCCTGCCGCGCACGTCGATCTCGACCTCGGTCCCGGGCTCGGCGAGGTCGGGACGGACGTAGGCCATCCCGATCCCGACCTCGAGCGAGGGCGAGAAGGTGCCCGAGGTGACGATCCCGGCCCGCTCGCCGCCGGCGAGCACCGCGTTGCCCTGGCGAGGGATGCCGGCGCCCTCGATCCTGAACGGGGCGAGCAGCTCGGCCGG
>DATMRN010000247.1:0-2886 GCA_035566275.1 Solirubrobacterales bacterium
CGCCGTCGCCGAGGGTCACCGCCACCTCCTCGTCGATCTCCGCCGCGGCCGCCTCATGGGCGACAAGCGGGGGATTGCCGAGCCGCTCGCGGGCCTCGGCCAGGCCGGCGACGTGGTCGAGGTGGGGGTGGGTGAGGAGGACGTGGGTTATCTCAGTCCCGTCGCGCTCGGCCCGCTCCAGCAGCGGCCCCAACTCGTCGTTGCCGTCGATCAGCACGCCCCTGCCGCTCTCGGGGTCGGCGACGAGGTAGGCGTTCGACAGCCACTGCGGGTTCTCGGTCCGCTCGACGATCACCGGCTCAACCATATGGCTTGTAGATCAGCCGGTAGCCGAGCAGCTGGGTGACCGTCTCGAAGCTGTAGCCGCGGGCGCGCAGCGTGTCGATGACCTGCGGCAGCGCCGCCAGCGTCTCGCTGCGGTTGCCGCCGCCGTCGTGCATGAGGATGATCGAGCCGGGCCGCGTCGTGCTGACGATGGTGCTGTAGATCGCGCCGGTTCCCGGCGTCGCCCAGTCCATCGGGTCGACGTCCCAGGTGATCGTTCGCATCCCGAGGCTGCCTGCCGTGGAGATGACGCCGGAGTTGAGGGCGCCGCCCGGCGGGCGGAAGAGGCACGGTTTGAAGTGGGTATAGGTCTCGATCCGGGCGCCGGCGCCGGCGATCTCGGAGTAGCCGGGGTATTCGACGTGGTGCATCGTATGGTCGCCGATCTCGTTGCCTTCGGCGAGGATCTGGCGCATCGTCGCCTCGCGGCCCGGCATCTCCTGGCCGATCTCGAAGAAGGTGCCGTGCACGTGCTTGTCGCGCAGCACCTTGAGGAAGCCCTGCGTGTATTCGCTCGGGCCGTCGTCGAAGGTGAGGGCGACGACCTTGCGCCCGCGCGGCCCGTTGGTGTCGAGCCCGGCCGTGCCCCCGGTGCAGCCGACCGCTCGCACGGGGCGCAGGCGGAAGGTGCGGAAGCCGCCGGCCGGCAGGCTTTCCTGGCAGCTCGAGTCGCTCGCGTGCGCGACGGGCGCCGCGCAGCCGCTCTGGCTCTCCAGCACCCGCCAGCGGTAGCGGCGCGGCGCCAGCTCGGCGTCGGCGGGCAGCAGCGAGACGACCAGCTTGCCGGCGCTCGGCCGCTTCACCCGGGCCACCGCCGTGTCTTCGCGGATCGTCTCGCCGGCGGCGTTGATCAGCTCCAGCCCGACCCGCCGCCGCGGATCGGCGCCGCCGAGGCAGAGCCGCCGCTCGCCCTTGCTGCCGGCGCGGCGCAGCGCCAGGCAGAGGTAGGGGCCGGAGGCGCCCTTCCCGTCAGGCAGCCGGTCGAGCTTGGCCAGCGCCACGGGAGCCGCGGTCTTCACGCTGAAGACCAGGTTCTGCCCCGACTGCGAGAGCCCGGCTCGCAGCAGGCCGGGGGCTTGCGTCTTCTTGGCGCCGGCGCCGCTCGCGCCGACCGTCCCCGGGACGCAGGCCAGTGCGGCGAGGGCGGCGCAGGCGATGCACAGGGTCTTGAGAGAGCGGGGTATGGCCGGGTTCCGAGCGACTGCTTTACGGAGTCTGTCCATACTAGCCGCGGCTCAGACAAGCGAATCCAAATCCGGTACAGCCGTGGACTATCGCCTCCTCGCCCACAGCGCCAGGCCCACTACCGTGTGTAGGCAGACGTGAGGGTTAGAAGGGTGAGAAGCGCTTTCTTCGAGGATCCGGGTCCCGCCCCTTGAACAGGCGCCCGGCGGGGGCGCTTGCGGGCATAGCCATGATCCTCCTCATCGCCGCGCCGGCCGCGGCGGCGACGCGCCTGCCGGCCCCGCCGCGCAACCTCTTCGACGTGCCGCGGCCGGCGGCGCCGCCCCGCGACGTCGTCCTCAGCCGGCCCAGCGCGGCCGCGGCGCGCATCTCCGCCTCGGCAAGCGGGGAACGCTATCCCGTCAACGATGGCAGCGAAGACTCGATCGCGGTCAGCGTCACCGCCGCCTGTCAGGCGACCTGCACCGCCGCCGACCCCCAGCAGATCGCCAACTTCGTCGGCACCCTGATCCACGGCAATGAGATCAACCTGCTCACGGTCCAGCTCGACACGCCGTTCCAGGTCGGCTTCGATTGCGGCTTCGACGCCGAGTCCTGCTACTACAGCGGCCTGAACAAGATCGTGCTCAGCGGCGATGAAACCGTCGACTCCGACGGCGCCAGCCGCGACTACGTCCTAGCCCACGAGTACGGGCACCACGTCGCTCAGCACCGCGGAGTGCCGCCGCCCTTCCCGGCGGCGATCAACTGGGGGCCGGAGCGCTGGTCCAGCTACGAGCACGTCTGCCGGGGCCGGCGCAGCGGCGCCCTCTTCCCCGGCAACGAGGGCACCCACTACTACCAGGATCCCGGGGAGGCCTGGGCGGAGTCCTTCGCTCACTACCGCTTCCCCGAAGCGCCGGTCAAATGGGAATGGATCCCCTCGCTGAAGCCGAACGCCGCCGCCTTCCGGGCGATCCGCGAAGACACGCTGCATCCCTGGCGGGGGCGCACCAGCTTCAAGCTGCGCGGGCTTGCGGCGGGGCGGGGCGGCGCGGCGACGGTCGAGTCGTTCCGCACGCCGCTCGACGGAGAGGTCAGCCTCGGCCCGGTCGGCGAGCCGGGGCTCGGGTATCAGCTGAGCCTGAGCAACCCCAGCGGCAAGGTGCTGCGCAGCTCGCGACGGGGGGCGACCTTCCACCACCGCCTCGACTACACGGTCTGCGGCCAGCCGCGCCTGCGCGTCGCGGTTCGCTCCACCCGTCCCGGCGCCGATCCTTTCAGGCTGACGGTCCAGCGCCCCTGACCACCCCTCCCGGGATGCGCTAGCTTTGGCGGCCGGGCCGGCGCCGCAAGGGCCGGCGACGATTCTCGGGGGCGTAGCTCAGTTGGTTAGAG
>DATMRN010000248.1:0-11824 GCA_035566275.1 Solirubrobacterales bacterium
GGCGCGGGTCGGAGGTGCGGATGAAGAAGTCGTTGGTCGCGTCGATGATCGGCATCAGCTCGCGGAACTTCTCGGCGTTGCGGTCGGCCAGCTCCTGCGGCGAGATCCCCTCGCGCTCGGCGGCGTTCTCGATCGGCTCGCCGTGCTCGTCGGTGCCGGTCAGGAAGAAGACGTCCTCGCCGCGCTGGCGCATGTGGCGGGCGAGCACGTCGGCGGCCATCGTCGAGTAGGCGTGGCCGAGGTGCGGCTCGGCGTTGACGTAGTAGATCGGCGTGGTGACGTAGTAGCTCAATTGGTCTTGGCCGGCGCGGTGTTAGCGCCGGCAGCAGCAGGTAAGGCCGCGAAGCGGCCGCATTTGATGTGATCAGGCTATCTGCGCGCCTCGCGTCCAGTGAGCGCTTTGTAGAGGTCGTTGGCGCGGGTGCCGGTCAGCGCCGCGACGACGCTGGCGGCGGCGCGCGGCCGCGCCCCCGACTGGACCAGATGGCGCAGCGCGTCGACCGCGAAGCCGACGTCCTTGCCGTGCTCCTTGGAGGCCGCCGGCCCGATTACCAGCACGATCTCGCCCCTGACGTCGCCGCGGAAGCGCCGCGCCAGCTCCCCCAGCGAGCCGCGCGAGACCTCCTCGTGCATCTTCGTCAGCTCGCGGCAGACGGCGGCCGGGCGGTCCGGCGCGATCGCCGCCAGCGCCGCGAGCGACTCGCCGACCCGGCGCGGGGACTCGAAGGCGACCACGGTCTCGGCCGAGCGCAGCACCCGCTCCATCTCACCGGCGCGCTTCGGCAGGAAGCCCTCGAAGCGCCAGCGGTCGGTCGGCAGCCCCGAGGCGACCAGCGCCACCGGGACGACCGAGGGGCCCGGCAGCACCGTCACCTCGAGGTTGCGCTCGATGCAGCGGCGGATCAACCGATAGCCGGGGTCGGAGATCGCCGGCATCCCGGCGTCGGAGACAAGGGCGACGATGTCGCCGCGCTCGATCCGCTGCGCCAGCTCGGTCGCCCGCGCCGCTTCGTTGCCCTCGTGGTTGGAGACGAGGCGCGGCGCCGGGTGGATGCCGAGCTTGTCGAGCAGGCCGCCGGTGCGCCGCGTGTCCTCGCAGGCGATGAAGTCGGCGCTGACCAGCGCCTCGCGCACGCGCGGGGTGAGGTCGCCGAGGTTGCCGATCGGGGTCGGGCAGACGACCAGCATCCCCGGCATCAGGCCTCCCGCTCCAGCTCGATCCGGGCCATCGCCGCCGCCCCGATCATCCCCGCGTCGGGGCCCAGCTCCGCTTCGACGACAGGGGTCCGGTCCATCGGCGGCAGCGCCCGCTCGCGCACCTCGCGCCGCGCCGGCTCCAGCAGCAGGTCGCCGGCGGCGATCACCCCGCCGCCGACGACGATCGCGCCGGGCTCGAAGATGTTGGCGAAGCTCGCGAGCGCGACGCCGAGCCGGCTGCCGATCAGCTCGACCACGCCGATCGCGGTGGCGTCGCCGGCCTGGGCCGCCTCGGTCACCGCCTTGCCGTCGACCTGATGGCCTGCGGCGAGCATCTTGCCCAGCGCAGAGCCGGGCTCGCGCTCGGCGGCCGCCCGGCCCTCTCGGCCCAGCGCGGTCCCGGAGGCCAACGACTCGACGCAGCCCCGGCCGGGACAGTTCCCCTGGCAGCGCGGGCCGTCGATCTCGATCACGGCGTGTCCGAGCTCGGCGCCGGCGCCGGTCGAGCCGCGGTAGACCTCGCCGTCAACGATCAGGCCGCCGCCGATCCCGGTGCCGACGGTGATCATCACCGCGTCGCGCGAGCCGCGGGCGGCGCCGTAGAGATGCTCGGCGAGGGCGGCCACGTTGGCGTCGTTGTCGACGAAGACGGGGAGCCCGGTTCGCTCGGAGACGACGTCGCGGATCGGCAAGTCCCTGATCGGCAGGTTGACGGCGGAGACCGCGACGCCGCGCTCGCGGTCGATCGTCGCCGGGATGCCGAGGCCGACGGCGGCGAGCCCCGGGCGGGCCTTCCGCGCCTCCCCAACCTCGCGCACCAGGAGGTCGAGCAGCTCGTCCTCGCTCTGGCCGGTTGACGCCTCCCGGCTCTCCCAGAGGATCTTGGAGTCAGGGTCGAGAACGCCGAGGAGCATCTTCGTCCCGCCCAGGTCGACCCCGATCGTTTCCCCTGCTTTCAAGAGCGACTCGGGTGGGGGTGGAGACGGTCGACCGCTGGCATAGGCATGATTCCGGAGTCTTTCATGCCCACTAATGGCGAGCAGCAGCCCCAGGGGCCGCCCGACTACAAGGTCTACCGGTCCCGCAGGAGCCTCCTGTCCCGATTGCGGACCCCCGATCTCTCGCGCCTGCGAGAGCGGGCGAAGCGATCGCCGAAGGAGCCGGGAAAGGGCGAGCGGCCCAAGCCGCGGCGCCGCTGGACCGCCCGGCGCGTCCTCAAATGGGGCGGGCTGGCGGCGCTCGGCTGGATCCTGCTCAGCTTCCTCGCTTTCGCGGTCTCCGCCCAGCTTCAGGCCTTCAAGCTCTCCGGCGACGCGAAGTCGGCGCTGCACGGCAACCCGTTCCTGCTGCCCAGCGCCCAGACGATCCTGGTGCTCGGCACCGACGCCCGCCCGCCGAACACCAAGGAACCTGGGGCCGCGCCCTCGCAGAAGTGCTTCGAACAGCAGTCCCACGGCGACGCGCCGCACGACGGGTGCTCGCAGGGCCAGTTCCGCTCCGACACCCTGATGCTGATCCGGGCGGGCGGAGGCACCTTCAGCAAACTCTCGATCCCACGCGACAGCTACGCCGAAATCCCCGGCCAGGCGCCGCAGAAAATCAACGCGGCCTACGCCTTCGGCGGCGCGGCGCTGGAGATCAAGACGGTCGAACAGTTCCTCGGCGTCAAGATCGACCACATCGCGATCGTCGACTTCACCGGCTTCGAAAAGCTGATCGACGCGGTCGGCGGAGTCGAAGTCAATGTCCCGCACAAGCTCTGCGCCGACATCTCCGGCGGCGCCGGCCACGGCCAGGGCGGGATCACGCTGCGGCTCCACAGCGGCGAGAACACGCTCAACGGGCAGACGGCGCTGGCCTACGCGCGGGTGCGCGAGGCGAGCGAATGCCCCGGGCCGGGGCAGAGCGCCTACTCGCTCGGCTACAACGACCTCAACCGCGAGCAGGCCCAGCAGGCGGTGATCAGCGGCATCAAGGAACGCCTCACCGATCCCCTCCGCCTTCCCTACAACTTCGTCATGGGCCCGATCATCGGCTGGGACGCGCCGAAAGCCTTCGTCAGCGACATGGGCTTCTTCACGATGCCGCAGCTGGTGCTGGCGGCGGCGATCGGCGGCAGCTCGGCGGCCCAGGTTCTTTGCGCGGGCGCCAACTCGGGCTGCGGGGAAGGGCCGGGGGGCAGCATCGAAGTGCCGCAGTCGGTGCGACGGAAGGCCGTGAAGCGGTTCCTCAACGGATAGGACGGCGGCTCAGTCGCCGGCGCTCGCGGCCTTCGCCTTGTCGCCGCCGGAGGGCTTCGAGTCGGAGGACTTCGAATCGGAGGAGCTCGACTCCGAGGAACTCTTCGACTCGGCCGAGCCCTCCGAGGGGGCGCCATTGCCCGCGCCCTTCTTCTTGCCGTAGTCGGTGTTGTAGAAGCCCGAGCCCTTGAAGTGGACCGCGACTGGGTGCAGGACGCGCTCCGCCGGGGCGCCGCACTCCTGGCACTCGGTCAGCGGCTCGTCGGCCATCTTCTGGATCACGTCGAAGACGTGGCCGTTGGCGCACTTGTACTCATAGATCGGCACGAAGGGGCGGGATTATCGCAGCCGATACGGTTCGGGCATGGCAGCCGCCCCGGAGGAAACGCGCCCCATCGAGGTCTCGATGGAGGAGATCGTCGCGCTCTGCAAGCGGCGCGGCTTCGTCTTCCCCTCCTCGGAGATCTACGGCGGCCTGGGCTCGACCTACGACTACGGCCACTACGGGGTGCTGCTCAAGAACAACGTCAAGGGCGAGTGGTGGCGGGCGATGCTGCAGGAGCGCGACGACATCGTCGCGCTGGATTCGGCGATCCTCCAGCACCCGCGGGTCTGGGAGGCGTCGGGCCACCTGGAGGGCTTCACCGACCCGCTGGTCGACTGCCGCACCTGCAAGCTGCGCTTCCGCGCCGACAAGCTCGAGGACGGCCAGTGCGGGCAGAAGCCCTCGAAGAAGCCCGGCGAGGGACCCGACTGCGACCTGACCGACCCGCGCCAGTTCAACCTGATGTTCGAGACCCACGTCGGGCCGCTCGCCGGTGAGGGCTCCGAGGTCTACCTGCGCCCGGAGACGGCGCAGGGGATCTTCATCAACTTCAAGAACGTGCTGCAGTTCGCGCGCCGCAAGCCGCCGTTCGGGATCGCCCAGATCGGCAAGTCCTTCCGCAACGAGATCACCCCCGGCAACTTCATCTTCCGCACCCGCGAGTTCGAGCAGATGGAGATGGAGTTCTTCGTCCCACCGGCCGATGCGGAGCAGTGGTACCGGACCTGGATCGAGGAGCGCGAGCGCTGGTACACCGACCTCGGCATCCGCCCCGACTTCCTGCGGGTACGCGCCCACGACGACGACGAGCTCTCCCACTACTCCTCGGGCACCAGCGACGTCGAGTACCTCTTCCCGATCGGCTGGTCCGAGCTCGAGGGCATCGCCAAACGCGGTGACTTCGACCTCACCCAGCACGCCAAGTTCAGCGGCGAGAAGCTCGAGTACTTCGACCAGCAGACCAAGGAGAGCTACGTCCCCCACGTGGTCGAGCCGGCGGCCGGCGCCGACCGCGCCACCCTCGCCTTCCTGGTCGACTCCTACGACACCGAGGAGGTCGAGGGCCGCCGGCGCACGGTACTGCGCCTCCACCCGCGCCTCGCCCCGGTCAAGGTCGCCGTCCTCCCCCTCCTCTCCAAGGAGGGCATGCCCGAGAAGGCCCGCGAGATCTTCGGCGACCTGCGCCGCAAGCTCCCCGCCGAGTTCGACGAGGGCGGCTCGATCGGCAAGCGCTACCGCCGCCAGGACGAGATCGGCACCCCCTGGGGAGTAACCGTCGACCACCAGACCATGGACGACGACACCGTCACCCTCCGCGACCGCGACACCCTCGAGCAGACCCGAGTCCCGATCGAGGGCCTGGCCGACGACCTGGCCGCCCGCCTCGACCAGCCCTGGCGCAGCCCGAAGCTGGACGAATAGCGACGCCTACGAAGATGGCGGCCCATCAACCCCGTTACGACGCGAACTTGACGAGGCCGATCACGTGGCCCTCGGGGTCTTTGAACTGGCCGAGGACGAGATCGTCCATGATCGTCTCCGGACCCATGACCCGGGTGCCGCCGAGGCTCTCGGCCTTGACCAGCGCGGCCTCGACGTCGGGCACCTCGACATAGAAGGTCACGTGGCCCTCGTAGCCGTCGGGGCCCTGTCCGATGCCGCCGCCGATCCCGATGCCTTCGGAATTGACGTTGCCGTCACGCTGCACGATCCCGTAGTTCATCGGGTTGTTGGAGTCGATCTCCCATCCGAACAGGTCGGAGTAGTAGCTCTTCAGCTTGCCGCCATCCTTCCCGACTACCTCAAAGTGGACTACCGGCTGTCCCATGCTGCTCCCTTCCGCGCCGGGATACCGGCGCCTTTCGTTTTCGCTTACCCCTAAGACCGTCGCACGAACTCATCGCTGCCACGGCCATCGAGTGCTGGTGATCGGCTGCCTCAACCCTTGCCGGAGATCAGGTCCCAGGCACGGCGGAGCTTGTCGTGGCCGCCTTTGACCATGTCGTCCGGCCCAATGTCGATCTCGCCGGGGTTGGCGCTCGGCTCGGGCAGCTTCTCGGCCTCGGCGGCGTCGATCTTGAGCACCACGCCCCGCTCGTAGATCTCGGCGACCTCCGGGGCGTCGACGAAACGGTGGCCGCCGGGAAGGACGCTCTTGTCGAGCACGATCCCGTCGAAGATGTCGATGTTCGCGGCGGCGAGGACGTGCTCGACCTTGCCCAGCTCCTTCTCGTCGCTCGAGTACACCGGCACGCCCTCCTGGAGGGTGAGGTAAGAAGTCGGCGCGCCCAGGTCCTGCATCGCACTCGACCCTAGCGAACGAGGCGCGCGCCCTGGCCCTAGACTCGGGCGCGGAGATGGGTCTGAACCTGGCATCGATAGTCACGGACAGCGCCGAGCGGGCGCCGGAGCGCCTGGCGATCCGGCTCGGGGACGCCAAGCTGAGCTACGCGGAGCTCGACGATCGCAGCGCCCGGCTGGCGACGCTGCTGCGCGAGAAGGGTGTGGAGCCCAGCGACCGGGTCGGGGTGATGCTGCCCAACGTCCCGGAGTTCCCGGTCGCCTACTACGGGGTGCTGCGGGCCGGCGGCGTGGTCGTGCCGATGAACGTGCTGCTGAAGCGGCGCGAGATCGCCTTCTACCTGGAGGACTCCGGCGCGAAGCTGCTGCTCGCCTGGCACGGGTTCGCCGGGGAGGCACGGGACGGCGCCGCCGACGCCGGCGCCGAGACGATCGAGGTGGAGCCGGCGGCGTTCGCCGCGACGCTCGAAGAGCTCGGGCCCACCACCGGCCTCGCCGACACCGACGAGGAGGACACGGCGGTCATCCTCTACACCTCGGGCACCACCGGCAAGCCGAAGGGCGCCGAGCTGACCCACCTCAACCTCTTCCGCAACGCCGAGGTCTCCTCCCGCACCACCTGCGAGATCGCCGCGGGTGACATCGTCCTCGGCGCGCTACCGCTGTTTCACTCCTTCGGGCAGACGGTCGGCATGAATGCGTCGCTGCGGGTCGGGGCCTGCCTCACCCTCGTCCCCAAATTCGATCCCGGACAGGCGCTGGAAACGATGCAGCGGGACCGCGTCACGCACTTCTACGGCGTGCCGACCATGTTCGGGGCGCTGCTGCACCACCCCGAGCGCGAGAGCTTTGACACCTCGTCGCTGCGCAACTGCATCACCGGCGGCGCCTCGATGCCGGTCGAGGTGTTGCGCGGCTTCGAGGACGCCTTCGGCGCGATCGTGCTCGAGGGCTACGGTCTCTCGGAGACCTCGCCGGTCGCCTGCTCCAACCACCCGGACATGGAGCGCAAGCCCGGCTCGATCGGCACCCCGATCGAGGGAGTGCAGATGCAGGTCGTCGACGAGGACGACAACCCGGTCCCCCAGGGTGAGGTCGGCGAGATCGCGATCCGTGGCCACAACATCATGAAGGGCTACTGGCAGCGGCCCGACGCGACCGCGGAGGCGATGCGCGGCGGCTGGTTCCACTCTGGCGACATGGCCCGCGTCGACGAGGACGGCTACTTCTACATCGTCGACCGCAAGAAGGACCTGATCATCCGCGGCGGCTACAACGTCTACCCGCGCGAGGTCGAGGAGGTGCTCTACGAGCACCCGAAGATCCGCGAAGCCGCCGTGGTCGGCGTCCCCCACGACGAGTGGGGCGAGGAGATCGGCGCCGCGGTCGTCCTGCACGACGGCGAGGAGCTGGCGCCGGAGGAGATCAGCGCCTACGTCAAGGAGCGGATCGCCGCCTACAAGTACCCCCGGGTCGTCTGGTTCCTCGAGGAGCTGCCCAAGGGCCCCACCGGCAAGATCCTCAAGCGGGAGATCGAGGTCCCCGCCAGCGAGTCTGTGTGATCGACGTCACATTGTGTAATCCTGGCTGGCCAGCCAGGATCGCTGTAGTCTCACCCTACCGCCGGAGGCACCACCAAAGGAGAGAGATGAGCGTCGCATCCCAGAGCCTGATGGACAACGTCACCTACGAGGACCTCTACCGTCGCTGGGAGGGGGGCAACTGGAGCGCCTACGACATCGACTTCTCCGAGGACCGCAACGGCTGGCAGGCGCTCAGCGACATCCAGCGCCGCTCGGCGATGTGGATCTACTCGATGTTCTTCTACGGCGAGGACCGGGTCGCAGACACCCTCGCCCCCTACATCACCGCCGCGCCGACCGAGGAGCAGTCCTACTTTCTCGCCACCCAGCAGGTCGACGAGGTCCGTCACTCGGTCTTCTTCCACCGCTTCTTCAAAGAGGTGATCGGCGTCGGCGGCGACTCGCTGCAGGAGACGCTCGCCTCCACCCTGCCCCAGCTCAACTGGGGCTACCGCGGCGTCTTCGACCGCCTCGACCTGATGGCGGAGGAACTGCGCAAGGACCGCTCCCTGCCCAAGTACGCGCAGGCGATCGCCCTCTACCACCTGATCGTCGAGGGCTCGCTCGCCCAGCCGGGTCAGCACTTCATCGAGGACTTCTTCGCCTCGGAGGAGACGATGCCCGGCTTCAGCTCCGGGATGGCTAACGTCTCCCGCGACGAGCAGCGCCACATCGGCTTCGGCGTCAAAGTGCTCTCCGAGCTGCTCGCCGAGTCGGAGGAGTGCAAAGCCGCGGTGGTCGAGCTGCTGCGCGAAACGCTGCCCTACGGGCCCGCCGTCTTCTCGCCGCCGAACATGGACCGCCAGTACACCGAGTGCTACGGCTTCTCGCTCGAGGACATCTTCGCCTTCGGCCTGAAACTGATCCGCCAGCGCTGGCGGACGATCGGCTACCCAACCGAGGAGATGCCGCCCGGCGTCTTCCCCTTCGATCCGGAGATGTCCGAGGAGGAGGTCGCCGAGCGGCAGGTCAAGTTGATGATGGCCGGGATCCTCGGTCCGCCCGACAGCGTCCCCCAAACCTCGCCCGAGCTGCAACGCCTCTACTTCGACGTGGTCAAGCGCGTCGCCAACCCCAAGGCCGCCAACGGGTCGCGGCTCGTCTACCAGTGGCGGTTCACCGACGCCGATCCCTGGCACCTGGTGATCGACAACGGCTCGACCCGGGCCGAGCCGGGCGAAGCGCCCAACCCGAACCTCACCCTGGAGACGAGCTGGGCCGACTGGGTCGCCTCCGGCAAGCCCGACGCAAGCCCGTTGAAGATGGTGCTGCAACGCAAGATCCGGCCCCGCGGCTCGATTCGCGAGCTTGCTCGGATGCGAAAAGTCTTCCCTAGCTGAGCGGCGGGCGCTTGTCCGCCCAGGGCCGCTCGGCCTCGAGCTGGGCGGCGAGTGAGAGGAGAGTCGCCTCGTCGCCGGGGCGGCCGACGATCTGGACCGAGAGCGGCATCCCGTCGGCGGCGAGCCCCGCCGGGACCGCCATCGCCGGGTTGCCGAGGTGGTTCCAGGGGACACAGTAGGGGTAGAAGCGGCTCATGCCCAGCACCGTGCGCAGCGCGCCCTGCCCCTCCCAGGTTCGCACCGGTATTGCGGTGCCGCCCATCACCGGCGTCATCAGCACGTCGAAGGAGTCGAAGATCGCGTTGACGCGGGCAGCGTCAGCCTCGCGGCCGCGCAGCGCGCGCTCGAAGATGCTGTCGGGAATCAGCTTCCCCAGCCTGCCGAAGCCCCGCGTGCGCCGTTCGAGACGCTCTGGGTGGGGGACTTCGTCGACGGTCTCGGCGACCCCACGCAGGAAGCGCGGCGTGATGTTGTTGCCGATCCCGCCCCAGTCGGGGTCGCGCTGGGCGACCTCGTGCCCTAGCGAACGCAGCAGGTCGGCGGTGTCGGCGACGGCCTCCTTGACGACGTTGGAGATCTTCGGCGGCGCAGCGGCGCGCGGTGCGAGCGTCGAGTGGGCGATGCGCAGCTTGCCCGGCGCCGCCTTCGCCGACTCGACGAAGGGCCGCTCCGGTGGCGGTGGCGCGCCTGGCTCCTTCGAGCCTCCCGCGACCACGTCGAGCCAGAGAGCGGTATCGAGCACGGTGCGGCTGACGCAGCCGTTGACCGCGAGCCCGTTCCAGAGCTCGAGGGCGGGGGCGAGCGAGACCCGGCCCCGCGTCGGCTTGAGCCCGAAGAGGCCGCAGGAAGCCGCCGGCAAGCGGATCGAACCGCCGCCGTCACCAGCCGAGGCGATCGGGACCAATCCCGCCGCCACCGCAGCGGCGCTGCCGCCGCTGGATCCCGCCGGGCTGCGCTGCGGGTCCCAGGGATTGCGAGTGACGCCGTAGGTCGCCGACTCGGTGAAACCGCAAATCGCCAGCTCCGGCAGCAGGGTCAGGCCGACCACGATCGCGCCCGCCTCGCGCAGCCGCCGCACCATCTCGCAGTCGGCGGGCGCCGGCTCGGTGAAGGCGTCGGTACCGTGCGTGTTCACCTCGCCAGCGACGTCGCTTTCGTCCTTGATCGCGATCGGCACCCCGAGCAGCGCTCGCTCGTCGCCACCCTTCAGCCACGCCTCAGCCTGCTCGGCCTCGAGCAGCGCCCGCTCCGCGAACACCTTCCGGAACGCGTTCAGTTGCGGATCGAGTCGCTCGATCCGGTCCAGGTGCAGCCGCACCAGCTCGGTCGGCGAGACCTCCCCGGCCCGCACCATCTCCGCCTGTCTCGCCGCCCCTGCGAACGCAATCTCGTCGCTCATGCCCGGAGACTATTGCGTCGCTACTCGGCGACGAGCAGGTACCGCGCCGATGCCGCGCCCGCCGCGAGCGCGCCGCTGTTGTCGCGCTCGGTGTCGGAGAGGGCCTGGAGGGCGAAGCCGTCGCCGACCGCGAAGAGGTAAGAGACGACCGCCTCGGCGTCGTAGCGGAGGTTGAGCACGCCCTCGCGCTCCTTCGCCTTCAGCACCTCGGCGACGTGAGAGCGGGTGCGCGCGAAGAGCTGGCCGACCTCGCGCCGGATGTCGGGGTTGCGGCGCCCGGCGCTGAACAACTCGTAGAGCAGGAGGAAGAAGGCCGGCTCGTTCTCGATCATGTCGGTGAGGCTGGCAAGCAGGACGTCGAGGACGTCGTCGACCGTCTTCGCCTTGGAGAGCATCTCGTCGAGGCGGGCGACGCGGATCTCCGCGTCGCGGCGCACGACCTCGACCAGCAGCCGCTCCTTGGTCCCGAAGTAATAGTGGAGGAGGCCGCGGCTGACGCCCGCCTCCGCGGCGACCTGCTCGAAGGTCGAGCCCGCGGTGCCCCGCTTGGCGACGCTGTCGCGCATCGCGTTGACGATGCGCTGGGCCTTCTCGCCGCTCAGCTCACGCTCTTTGGTCGCTGCCTCCATGTCTCCAGTCTATGGAGAGGCTCGGGGGGTACGGCTTCGGGGCGGCTGTTAGGAGCCGTTGATGCTGGTGGCGCTCGTGTACTCGAACTCCTCCTCGGCGCCGAAGAGGGTGTCCATCACGGTCTTGCGGGCATCCTCGCTGAGGACCAGCGCAACCGCGGCGGCAACCAGGCCGAAGAGGATGAGACGGCCGAGCTTGCTCTTCTTGCGCTTCTTCGGCGCCCGCAGCTGTGCGGAGGCCTGGCGCAGGCTCTCAGCCGCCTCGCGCAGGTCCTTCTGGACCTTCTTGTCGCTGGTCACCGCCTTGACGGGGCCCTTGCCGTTGCCGGTCGCCCGCCCGTAGGCGCCGCGAGCGGCCTCGAAAGCGTTGCGGAGGCTGTCGCGCAGCTCCTGGTCCTCGATCAGGCGCTGAACGTAGGGGTTCTCGCGCGCGGTCGAATAAAGGTCGGTGGCCTGGGTCGCCCTGGTCTTGCTCATACCCTCTCCTCGCTGGTTCTCCGGGGAACCCAGAATAGCCTCATTGCCCTGCTGAACGGTCAGCTGGGACCGATTCCGTCCAGCAACGCGCCCGCGTTGGCCATCGCGGCTAGGCGAGTGCCGCTTCGATCGCCTTGGACACGTCGTCCACGTAGACGAACTCCAGCTCGCTGCGCTCGTGCTCAGGGATCTCGGCCACGTCGCCCTCGTTGCGCTCGGGCACGATCACCCGCTTGATCCCGGCGCGCTGGGCGGCCAGCGACTTCTCCTTCAGCCCGCCGATCGGCAGCACCTGGCCGGTCAACGTCACCTCGCCGGTCATCGCCACATCGT